>NZ_JBKIWN010000007.1:0-65804 GCF_058146165.1 Streptomyces sp. AM25
CGATCACCGCGACTTTGCAATCGCCCTGTCCCTCAGCCTGCGGGCGATCTCCAGATCCACGTCGAGTGCGCTGAGTCTGGCCGGATCACGCTCGTCGTCGAGCGCGACGACATGGAACTGTCTGCCGACGATGTCGGATCGGTCGCCCGAGGGCCACTCCGCGTCCTTGGTATTGTCGATCAGTCCCCGGGTTCCGTCCCGGGATTCAACATCCAACCCCCACGGCCGGACCGCGACGACCGTTACGTCGGCCTCTTGGTGCAGAAGCAACCCCATGTCTGTCAACCGATCCCTCCAGGTATCCAGGTACATTTCAGCGTAAGCGAGTTGAATTCCTTGAGCTGACTGTACGGAACCTCGAACTCGATCCGGGGAGCACCGCCGGGGCCTTTCCAGTCGTAACGCTTGACGGTGTCACCGACCCTGTCAGCTGCTCGACCACAACGATGGCTTGATGGTCCCCGAGATGGCGGAGTGCTGGATCGGCGAGCTTGTCGCGACGGTCGACAACTGCACCACGCCTTCCACCGCGCCGACTTCAGCGGTTTCTTGGCGAGCTTCGTCCGCGCGGTCCACCAGTTCGCCCGCGACCGCAAGCAGCCCTCCATCACCGCAGGAGAAGCCCGGCGAGCCTTCGCTCAGTCGCCAACTGCATCCGCCTTGCTCAGTCATCAACAGATCCTCAGAACTCGGCTGTCGTCCGGAGATTGGGCACGACGCTCCACCAAGTGATGCAGCGCAGGCACCATTCGAGGGGCCCGTAGCGGAAGTGACGCAGCCACCAGTGGCTGAACGCGGCCTGGGCAGCGAGGATGCCGGCGGCCAGTGCCATGGCCCGGCCCCAGTGGGCCGAGCCGGAAAGGCCCAGCACCGGGTTGGCCGCAACGACGGCGAGTGTGGCGGTGACGTAGTTCGTCAGGGCCATCCGCCCCAGTGGTTCCAGCACTGCCGACAGGGGTCGGCCGAGCGGAGTTCGCAGCACGAGCAGGAGAGCCGTGGTGCAGGCCAGCGCGCCAAGGAGCCCTGCACCGCCGGCGATACGGGTGGCGAGCGGTCCCGCGGCGGGGTATGTGTGCTGCCACCAGGCCGTCGCGGCGGCAGCGGGTGCGGCCAGCAGCAGGACGAGTGCCAGTCGGCGGGTGTGGCGCTCCAGGGCGCGGTGGACGCCCAGGCGGGCGACCGCGAGGCCGAGGAGGAACAGGCCCGGGATGCTGGGGATGCCGCCGCCGGTGACGGTCACCGAGGCGACGGTGCCGAGCAGGCCGCCGGTCAGGACGAGCCAGGTCGGCAGCCAGGTGGCGGGGAGGAGGATGACGAGCCCGACGATCGCGTAGGGGGTCAGTGCCTCACCGGGGTGGAGGGTCTGGTGTGCGAGGCCGAGCAGTCCCAGCGCGATGAGGCGGCGGATCAGGAGGAACCGGGGGTGTTCGGATCGTCGGCTCGCGCTGTCGAGGAAGACCGCGAAGCTGAGGCCGAAGAGGAAGGAGAAGACGGGGAAGAAGCGGTGCTGGACGAGCAGATCCAGGGCGTGGGGTATCGGGTACGGCTCGTAGGAGGCGTTCGTCGTCCTCATGCCGGTGATCTGGTTGACGTTGACCAGCAGGATGCCGCACAGGGCGAAGCCGCGCAGGGCATCGAGTGCGGTGACTCTGGAAGCGGAATGCGGTGCGGGTTTCCGTTGCGCGGGGGCGGTTGGGCTGTCGTGAGCAGGTGTCGTGCGGTGCATGGGATTCACGATGCTGGTGGAGGCCGTGCGGTACATCGGCTTGCGGGACGGGTGGCATCGGCCTGTCGGCCGATGATCCGTCGTTCCGTCGTTGTGCCGTTGCGCTAGCCGGTCACCACCGCGTAGTCGTAAGAGACCTTGGTCCCGCTGATAGCGGTCACGGACACCGCGATGCGCTGCTTCTTTCCGTCCTTGGGTGTGACCGTGCACTCGACCGTCGCGTTCTGTTGCGTGCTCAGGTCTCCGGCGCAGTTCACCTCTTGCGGCTTCTTCTGCACCAGGGGCAGGGCGTAGTTCTCGCGGACCTGCTTCTCGACTTCGGCGCGGGGCACGGCCGTTGCCGTGGAGCCGACCGTGCTGGTCGACTCGGTGCTCAGCAGCTCGGGAAGGGTCACGGCCAGGCCGCCCACGACGACGACGGTCGCCGCCAGGCCCACAGCGATGTACTTCACGGTCACGGGTCTCTCCTCGGGGTGTGTTTGCTGCGGTACAGCTGTCTCCAGGAGGGTGACCCGCCGGGCGGTCGCACTGCTTCGGCCCGTCGGCCGACATGGGCGGTCCGGGGTCGGCCTGCAGGCCGACCCCGGAGGAGAGAGGGAAGACGGTCTCAGGCGGACGGGGTCTGGCGTTCGCGGACGGTGCCGGTGTCCCAGGCCCAGGCGGCGATCTCGACGCGGTTGCGGAGGCCCAACTTGTCCTTGATGTTGGCCAGATGGGTCTTGACGGTGCCCAGGGACAGGTACAGCTCGTCGCAGATCTCCTGGTTGGTACGTCCCACCGCCAGCAGGCGTACGACGTCGAGTTCCCGATCGGAGAGCGGGTGGGGAGCGGCGGTCTCCGGCTGCCGTCCGGCGAGGTGCTTGAGCATGCGGACGGTGACGGCGGGGGAGATGAGGGCGTCACCGCGGGCGGCGGACCGTACGGCCTCGATCAGCAGGTTGGAGGCGGCGTCCTTGAGGAGGAAGCCGCAGGCGCCGTTGCGCAGGGCGGTGTACGCGTAGTCGTCCTGGTCGAAGGTGGTCACCACGACCACGCGCAGGGGGTCGACAACGCCGGGCCCGGCCAGGGCGCGGGTGACGTCGAGGCCGTCCAGCCTGGGCATGCGGATGTCGACGAGGCACACGTCGGGGCGCAGCCTGCGGGCGAGTTCGACGCACGCGGCGCCGTCGGCCGCTTCGCCGACGACCTCCAGGTCGGGCTGCGTGCCCAGGATCAGCCGAAAGCCGGTGCGGACCATCTCCTGGTCGTCCGCGATCAGCACCCGTGTCCTGGCTTCCTTCTCCCTGTCGCTCGCTTCGTTCACCGCATCGGCCTCACTGTTGGCTCCGTTCGTCCCGATTGCGCCACCGGGACCGTTCATGCGGGCGATACTTCCACAGCCGTCAGTACGGGGAAGACGGCCTTCACGCTCCAGCCGCCGTCCGGCGTCCGGCCGCTGGTGAGGGAGCCTTCCACGGCCTCCACGCGTTCGCGCAGCCCGACCAGGCCGAAGCCGCCCCTGCCGCCGGCCGGGACTGCGGAGCGCGCCGCCGGGGCCGTGTTGCGCACCTCGACCCGCAGCAGATCGCTGCCGGTGTGCCGGTCGAGGTCGAGGCGGACGACGACGTCCGCGCCGGGTGCATGGCGGCGCACGTTCGTCAGTGCCTCCTGCACCACGCGGTGGACGGAGGTCTCCACCTCGGGAGCCAGCGGGACCCCTCGCACGGCGGGCGCGATGTCCAGCTCCGCCTCGGTGCCGTGGCCGGAGAACGAGGAGACCAGGCGGTCCAGTTCGGTGAGCACCTCGTCCGGGCGCAGGAGCCGGTGGTCGTCCTCGCGCAGCACCCGTACCAGACGGCGCATGGAGTCCAGGGTCTCCGACCCGGCCCGCGAGATGCCCTCCAGCAGTGGCCTGACTTCCTCGGGCGAGGTCTCCTGGACCATCAGCGCGGCGTTGGCGTGCAGGATGATGCCGGTGACGTGGTGGGCGACGAAGTCGTGCAGATCGCGGGCGAGTTCCATGCGCTCGTTCTGGCGGACGGCGGCCACGGAGCGGGCCCGGCGCGCGTCCAGCAGGCGCAGGTAGCAGCCCAGGCCCACGGCCCCGCCGACGGCGAAGGTCAGGACGAAGGCGAACGTGAGGATGTCGGCGCCGGTGCCCGCGCGCAGCGGCAGGGCGATCACCGCGATGCCGAGCGCCGCCGACAGGGCCACTGCCGCGGCGGGCCGCCGCACCCGGCGCGCGGTGCCGACGAGCAGGGCCAGCAGGCCCACGGTCTCCAGCAGGCCCCAGGAGAAGCCCAGGGGGTCGAGGACGGCGTGGGCCGTGGTCAGCGCCAGCGAACCCAGTGCCGCGGAGCCGGCACGGAACCCCGGGCCCGGGCGTCGGTCGGGAAAGAGCAGGGCCAAGGCGGTGAGCGTGCCGAAGCACAGCGTGAGCGGCCGGAGCGGCCCGACGCCGCCGATGGTGGAGAAGAGGCCCACCAGGTCGAGCAGCCACAGCAGGGCCAGGCCGGTGCCGAGCGCGCCGATGAGCAGCCGACGGACGAACGGAGAGAGCGGAGTATCGGGTTCCACGGGCTGAAGGGTACTGACGTACGGCCGAGACGAGGGTCGGCCTGCAGGCCGACCCCGAGGGGCTCGTACCGGCACGGTGGCCGAGGACGAGCGTGGCGGTGCGGCGGGATCGTCGACGGCATGCAGATTCCCACCCGCCACGTCGTCCCGGCCGGGCCGACGCCCTGCCGCCACGGCCACGTCACCACGGAGACAGCCCGATGACCTCGTTCGGCACGGCCCCCGCAGCCCCCGCCCTGGCCGGGACGGGCCTGATGAAGTCCTTCGGCCTGACCCGCGCCCTGGCCGGCGTCGACGTGTCCGTCCCGGCGGGCCGGTCGCTGGCCGTCATGGGGCCCTCCGGTTCGGGCAAGTCCACCCTGCTGCACTGCCTGGCCGGCATCGAAAGGCCGGACGAGGGCCAGGTGCTGCTGGCCGGAGAGCGGGTGGACCACCTGGGCGAGCCGGAGCGCAGCGAACTGCGCCGCACCTGCTTCGGCTTCGTCTTCCAGTCCGGCCAGCTGCTGCCGGAGCTGCCCGCGGACGAGAACGTGGCCCTGCCGCTGATGCTCGGCGGCATGCCGCGCCGCCAGGCGGTCCGGCGGGCGCGGGAGTGGTTCCCGGCGCTGGGCCTGGCGGGCAAGGAGAACCGGCGGCCCGGTCAGCTGTCCGGCGGGCAGGCGCAGCGGGTGGCCATCGCGCGGGCGTTGGTCGGCGGCCCGGAGGTGATTTTCGCCGACGAGCCGACGGGCGCGCTGGACCAGGCCACGGGCATGGAGGTCATCAGCCTGCTGGTGGACGTCACCCGCCGGCAGGGCGCCGCGCTCGTCGTGGTCACGCACGACGTGAACGTGGCGCGCTGGTGCGACCGCACCGTTCACGTCCGCGACGGCCGTCTGGCCGAGGACGGACCCGCACCGGGCACAGGCCCCGCCATCGACACGGCCGCCCGGGCCGAGGACCACGCCGCCCCGCAGACACCCCGGCTTCCCGCACCTCGGCACCCGGCCGGCTACGACGCGGACGGCAGGTACGGCCGATGAGGGCACTGGACCGCACCACCTGGACCCTCACCTGGCGGCTGACCCGCGCCGGAGGGCGGACCGGGCTGCTCGCCACCGGTCTCGCCGTCGCCGCGACCGCCGTGAGCACCGCGCTGCTGCTCCTCTGCGTGGCCACCAACCTCGGCTTCCAGCAACGCGGCGACCGCACCGACTGGCGCAACCCCGTGCCGTCCGCAGCCGCGGTCGCGGTCGAGGCGGTCGGCACCACCTTCAGCGGCGGCACCCCGGTCACCGTCGTCGACGTTGCGCAACTGCCCGGCAAGAAGGCCCTGGCCCCGCCCGGCCTGCCCCGCTTCCCCGGACCCGGCGAAGTATGGGTCTCCCCGGCCCTCGCCGACCTGCTGCACCGGCTTCCCGCAGACCGGCACCCCGTCTCCGGCCAACCGGCCGGCACCCTGGGCCGCGCGGCACTGGCCCACCCCGGCGAACTGGTCGCCGTCGTCGGCCACAAGCCGGACGCCGCCGCCGTCACCGCCCCGCGCGAAGCCGACCCGCGTCGCCCCGGGGACACCGTGGCCCCCACCCGTGTCGCCGACTTCGCCGGGCGGCCCGTGCCGTACGGGACCGGCCAGCAGTACGCGGCCCTCGCGAAAGTCGCCACCATCCTCGTCGTCGTGCCCCTGCTGGTCCTGGGCGCATCCTCCGCGCGCCTGTCGGTCTCCCGCCGCGACCAGCGGCTCGCCGCGCTGCGCCTGATCGGCGCCACCCCCGGCCGCATCGCCGGGATGACCGCCGCCGAGGCCGCCCTCACCGGCACGGCGGGCGCACTGCTGGGCGCCGCCGGCTACGCACTGCTGATACCGGCCGCCGCCGAGGTGCCCGTGGCGGGCGGCTTCTGGTACACGGCCGACCTGTGGGTGGGGCTTCCGGTGCTGCTCGGCGTCCTCGCCGGAGCCGTCGCCCTGGTGGTCGTCAGCGCGCTCGCCGGTCTGCGCCAGGTCGTGGTCGGCCCGCTGGGCGTGGCGCGCCGCTCGCAGGCACCCCGCATGAGCCTGCTGCGCGCCGTGGCCTTCGTCGCGGTGCTCGGCGGCTACTGGTGGTTCACCGACAACAAGAAGGACGAGGTCAACGGCGTCCTCCTCTTCTTCGCCGTCGTCTTCCTCGCCCTGTCCGTGGTCGGCCCGTGGGTGGTCGGCGTCCTCGGCCGTATCGTCAGCGCCGCCGCCGGAAAGCCCGCGACCCTGCTGGCGGGCCGCCGCCTGCTCGACGACCCCAAGAGCGGGTGGCGTACGGTCTCCGGGCTCACCCTCGCCGGATTCGTCGCCGGGTTCTTCGCGCTCTTCGGCGTCACCGGCAACTCCCCTTGGGGCAGCCCCGACACCCTCGCCGTGGCCGTGCCCGCAAGCCGGTCGGCCATGGTCCAGCAGGACGTACGGGACCGGCTGACGCACGCCGGGATCACCGCCAAGGTCGGCACCGACACCGACTGGGTCGCCACGGGCGGCGGCCACCACAGCGTCCAGGTCACCATCACCGTGCCCGGCGGCCCCCGGAACGTCGACCGCGCCCGCACCGCCCTGGCCTCTCTCGTGCCCGGCCAGTACCCGGTCACCGGCACCGACATCAACTGGTCCGGCAAGCTGTTCGCCGAGGACTTCTCCACCGCCACCCGGCTCGTCCTCGGCATCACCTTCGTCACCGCCATCGCCTCCGCAGGCATCACCGCGGCCTCCACCGTCCTCGACCGCCGCCGCACCTACGGCCTGCTCCGCCTCGCCGGCACCCCGCTGCGGACCCTGGACGCGGCCCGCCGCAGGGAGACCCTCATCCCTGTGGCCGTACTGGCCGGCGGTGCCGTCCTCACCGGCGTCTTCTGCGCAGCCCCGCTCACCCTCCTCGGCGGCAGTTCCTCCCTCGACACCCGAGGCATCGCCCTGCTCGGCGTCTGCTTCGGTACCGGCATCGCCGGACTGCTGGCGGCAAGTGCGCTCAGCCGCCCCCTGCTGAGGGCGGTCACACGTCAGGAAGACCCGCGTCCGGAGTGATCGGCCACTGCTGACCTTGCTTCAACCATCCGAAGAAAAACCGGAGTTGAGACGAACGTATGCCGTACCCCGTGTTCGCTGCTGCCGCCGGACTGTCCTTCCTCCTCCTTCTCACCCGCGTGTGGCGTGACCCCCGCCGCTTCAGCAACGCCGTCCTCCTCGGCCTGACCCTGGTATTCCTGGCCGTGGCACTGCTCGGCCGGGTGGCCCGGGGGAGCACACCCGAGCCGCTGGTCACGGCGGTGACCCTTGTCCTCCTGCTCCTCGCCCTGGGCGTCTTCGTCCTCGCGCTCCTCCTGATCGCGAACGGGGTGAAGATGATCCGCAAGGAAGGCAGACGCCCCGCCAATCTGATCTCGGGGCTGGCGGGACTCGGCATCCTCGGCTGCGTCGCGCTCGCCGCGACCGTCTCCACCACCGATTCAAGGCTGCTGGGGCGCGTCGCGGGCGCGGTCATCCTGGTGGTCGGCTACATCTCCTACCTCTTCCTCTCGTTCCTCGTCTACGCCTTCCTCTACGCCCGGCTGAGGGTCCGCCAGGACGTCGACTTCATCGTCGTCCTCGGCTCCGGCCTCATCGGCGGGTCCCGGGTACCGCCCCTGCTGGCGAGCAGGCTGGAGCGGGCGCGTGCGGTGTACGAACGGCAGGCCGCGCGAGGCAGGCCTCCCGTGCTGATCACCTCCGGCGGCCAGGGCCCCGACGAAGACCTCCCCGAAGCCGATGCGATGGCCGCCTACCTCACGGCGCGTGGCGTCCCCGAGGACCACGTCGTACGCGAGGACCGCTCACGCACCACCGAGGAGAACCTGCGCTTCAGCCACGCCCTCATGCACGAGCGCGAACCGGACCACCGCTGCGTCGTCGTCACCAACAACTTCCACGTCTTCCGTGCCGCCCTGACGGCACGCCGCACCGGCGTCAACGGCCATGTCATCGGCGCGCCCACCGCCGCCTACTTCTGGCCCAGCGCAACCATCCGCGAGTTCGCCGCGATCTTCCTGCACCACCGGAAAACCAACCTGGGGCTGTGCGTTCTGCTCGCCCTGCTGGGCACGCTCCTCTCCTCCTGAACGTTCCGGTCGGGGCGGGGGCAATGGGAGGCAGCACCGAACGACGGATTCCACGTGCTGCGACACACCTAGGCCTCCATCCTGCTGGAGGCGGGTGAATCCGTGGTGACTTCGGCGCACTGGCTCGGGCATTCCTCGCCGGTTATCACGCTCGGTTACTATGCTCACTTCATGCCGGAGGCTGGAAGCAAGGGTCGCACCGCCATCGACGGGCTGCTGGGGAGACAGGGGGATCAGGATGCCGGCCGAAGCTCCCCAGATTCCCCCCAGCGCTGATTGCGGTCGGCTTCTCGTCTTGCCTTACCCCAGCCTCCGCTGTCGAGTGCAAGGTTGAGAAGCGGGACGGCCTGGGAAAATGCTGCCAGAAGTCACCGCCACCCGCTACGTCACGCCGTTGCGTGAGGGTGGCTCTCTCCCCGGCATCGTCGAGGCCGACGATCTCGGGACGTACGTCATGAAGTTCACCGGTGCGGGGCAGGGCCGCAAGACGCTCGTCGCCGAGGTCGTCTGCGGGCAGCTGGCGCGCGGACTGGGGCTGCGTGTGCCCGAGCTGGCGGCGATCGAGCTGGATCCGGTCATCGGCCGCGGCGAGCCCGACCCCGAGGTGCAGGCGCTGCTCAAGTCCAGCGGCGGGCTCAACCTCGGTATGGATTTCCTGCCCGGCGCCCTCGGTTTCGACCCGCTCGCCTTCGAGACGGACGCTGCCGAGGCCGGGCGGGTGGTGTGGTTCGACGCGCTCGTGGGCAACGTCGACCGCTCCTGGCGCAACCCCAATCTGCTGGTGTGGCACGGGCGGCTGTGGCTCATCGACCACGGCGCGACGATGATCTGGCACCACAACTGGCCCACCGCGGCGGCCGCTGCGGGCAGGGCGTACGACGCCTCCGACCACGTGCTGGCCTCCTTCGGCCCGGACGTCGCCGCCGCGGCGGCCGAGCTGGCCCCGCGGGTGACCGAGGAGCTGCTGACCGAGGTCGTGGCCGACGTGCCCGACGAGTGGCTCGAGGGGGAACCGGGATTCGACGGCCCGGACGCCGTGCGCCGGGCGTATGTCGAGGTGCTGCTGGAGCGCGCCGCCGGGATCGGCGAGCGGATCACGCTCGGGGAGCGTACTGCGGAGAAGCCCTCGCAGGCGCCGGAATGGGTGCGTGTCAGGCTGGACGGAAGGGCCGGAAAGAAGTGAACGGGCGCAACGGACGCCAGAACGGGCGCGAGGTGTTCGAGTACGCGCTGCTGCGGGTCGTCCCGCGGGTCGAGCGCGGTGAGCTCATCAATGCCGGTGTCGTCGTCTACTGCCAGGCCAGGTCCTTCGTGAAGGCCTCCGTCCACCTCGACGAGGACCGGCTGCGGGCGCTCGACCCCACCGTGGACGTCGCGGGCGTCCGGGCCGCGCTGCACGCGGTGGAGGGGGTGTGCGCGGGCGGCGACCGGGCCGGGCAGGCGGCCTGCGACGACGCCGGGCGCCGGTTCCGCTGGCTGATCGCCCCGCGCAGCACGGTCGTTCAGCCCGGCCCCGTGCACACCGGGCTGACGGCGGATCCGGAAGGCGAGACGGAACGCCTCCTCGACCTGCTGGTGCGGTGACGGCCGTCGGGGCACCGTGAGGCGTTGACAGGGGATGGCGGGGCTTCTAGCGTCTGATCGGCCGAGTTACTAAGCAGTTGCTCACCTGTGGTCGGACGGCGGTCGGACGCCGGGTGAGCCGCCTTCGAGGTGAGGAGAACCTGCATATGTCCACCACCGAGCAGCGCGTCGCCCTGGTCACGGGCGCGGCCCGGGGCATCGGCGCCGCGACCGCCGTCCGCCTGGCCGAGGAGGGCCGCGCGGTCGCCGTTCTCGACCTCGACGAGGCGGCCTGCGCGGAGACCGTGGAGAAGATCACGGCGGCGGGCGGCCGGGCCCTCGCCGTGGGCTGCGACGTCTCGGACTCGGCACAGGCGGACGCCGCGGTGGCCCGCGTCGCCGCGGAGCTGGGCTCCCCGGTGATCCTGGTCAACAACGCCGGTGTGCTCCGCGACAACCTGCTGTTCAAGATGAGCGACAGCGACTGGGACACCGTCATGAACGTGCACCTGCGCGGCGCGTTCCTGATGTCGCGCGCCTGCCAGAAGCACATGGTGGACGCCGGGTTCGGCCGGATCGTCAACCTCTCCAGCAGCTCGGCCCTCGGCAACCGCGGCCAGGCCAACTACGCGGCCGCCAAGGCCGGGATGCAGGGCTTCACCAAGACCCTCGCCAAGGAGCTCGGCAAGTTCGGCATCACCGCCAACTCCGTCGCCCCCGGCTTCATCGCCACCGACATGACCGCGGCCACCGCCGCCCGGGTCGGCATGAGCTTCGAGGACTTCCAGACGGCTGCCGCCTCGCAGATCCCGGTGCAGCGCGTCGGCAGGCCCGAGGACATCGCCAACGCCATCGCGTTCTTCACCGCCGAAGCGGCCGGCTTCGTCTCCGGCCAGGTCCTGTACGTGGCCGGCGGGCCGCTCGACTGACCGCCGGAACCGACAGGAGGAACGCATCATGACTGCACAGGAACAGCTGTCCACCGGCAGAGTGGCCCTGGTCACCGGCGCCAGCCGGGGCATCGGCTACGGCGTCGCCGAGGCCCTCGTGGCCCGTGGTGACCGCGTCGTCATCACCGGCCGCAACGAGGACACCCTCGCCGAGGCCGTCCAGAAGCTCGGGCCCGACCGCTGCATCGGCGTGGCCGGCAAGGCGCATGACGAGGCCCACCAGGCCGTGGCCGTCGAGCGCGCCATGGAGGCCTACGGCCGCGTCGACTACCTCGTCAACAACGCGGGAACGAACCCGGTCTTCGGCCCGATCGCCGAGCTCGACCTCGCCGTCGCGCGCAAGGTCTTCGAGACCAACGTCGTCTCGGCCCTCGGTTTCGCGCAGCAGACGTGGAAGGCGTGGCAGAAGGAGAACGGCGGGGCGATCGTCAACATCGCCTCCGTCGCCGGAGTCGCGGCCTCCCCGTTCATCGGCGCCTACGGCATGAGCAAGGCCGCCATGGTCAATCTCACCCTGCAGCTGGCGCACGAGTTCGCGCCCGCGGTGCGGGTCAACGCGATCGCCCCGGCAGTGGTGAAGACCCGCTTCGCCGCGGCCATTTACGAGGGCCGCGAGGAGGAGGCCGCGGCCTCGTACCCGCTGGGCCGGCTGGGCATGCCGGAGGACATCGGCGGTGCGGCCGCGTTCCTGCTGTCCGACGCCGCGGGCTGGGTCACCGGACAGACCCTCGTCGTGGACGGAGGGCTCTTCCTCAACGCCGGGGTCTGAGACCCGGGGTCCGGGCTTCGGGCCCGCGTTGTCAGTGGCCGCCGGTAAGTTCTTCCTCCGAGAACGGAACGAACACCGGAGGTTGTCGACGTGACCGTCACCGACGTGCTGCCCGAGTCCTGGCACGCTGTCCTCGGAGAGCAGCTGGAGCAGCCCTACTTCGAGGCGCTGACCGAATTCGTCGAGGAGGAGCGGTCGAAGGCGCCGGTGTACCCGCCGCGCGGCGAGGTCTTCGCCGCCCTGGAGGCCACGCCGTACGACCGGGTGAAGGTCCTCATCCTCGGCCAGGACCCGTACCACGGCCCGGGGCAGGGGCACGGCCTGTCCTTCTCCGTGCGGCCCGGCGTCCGGACGCCGCCGTCGCTGCGCAACATCTACAAGGAGATGCGCGAGGAGCTGGGCTACGACGTGCCGGACAACGGCTATCTGCTGCCCTGGGCCGAGCAGGGCGTCCTGCTGCTCAACGCCGTGCTGACGGTCCGCGGCGGGGAGCCCAACTCACACAAGGGCAAGGGCTGGGAGAAGTTCACCGACGCGGTCATCCGCGCCGTGGCCTCCCGGCCCGACCCGGCGGTCTTCGTGCTCTGGGGCAACTACGCCCAGAAGAAGCTCCCGTTGATCGACGAGGAGCGGCACGTCGTCGTCAAGGGCGCCCACCCCTCGCCGCTGTCGGCGAAGAGGTTCTTCGGCAGCCGCCCCTTCACCCAGATCAACGAGGCCGTGGCCGCGCAGGGGCACGAGCCGATCGACTGGCGGATCCCGGACGTCGCGGTCTGAGCAGGGGCCGAGCAGGATCCGAGCAGGGTTTGAGCAGTCCCCGGCCGGCCGCGGATCAGCCGTACACCTGGTGGCAGATCCGCGAGGCGTCGCCGCCCTGCTGCCATTTGCCGTAGGTGTCGCCCATCCCGCAGACTCCCTTGCCGGAGCGGGCCGGTGGGGCCGGGGCGGGTGCAGGCTCGGCGCGCCGGTTCGGGGGCGGGGGAGCCGGCGGCGGCGCCGGTTCGGGTGCCGAGGCCGGCGGGTGGGCCGGGCGGGAGTCGGCGGGGCCCGTGCTGCGGTCCGGGCCGGCGGCGGACGGGGGGTCCGCGGGCGAGGAGCCTCCGGGGTGCGACGCGGCCCCGGGCTCCCCGGGTTCGGCCGGTTCCCGCGGCTCGGCCGGTTCCTTCGGGTCGCGAGGGTCACGAGGGTCGGGAAGGCCGTGAGGGTCGTGCGGATCCCGCGGATCGCCCACCGGGCCCTGCGCCCTGCCCTGGGCCCCGTCGGCCGAGGGGGCCGACGGCTGGGCCGCCGGTGTCGAGGCGCCGGGGCCGGTGACGGTCAGGCCCTCACGCGCGCTGCCCTGGACCATGCCGGGGCGCGCGGCCGGCCGGCCGCCGGGCGCGGAGGAGTGCTGGGAGACGGAGACGCAGCCGACGGCGGCCGACATCGCCACCGCCACCAGGGCCGCCGCTGCGGGCATTCGATGCACTCGTCCAACCCTGCTTGCGGGCGCGGGGAGTTGGGAAGGCCCCGCAGGGGTGAGGGGGAGGCATCCGCCCGGCCGCGCTCCGGTCAGCTGCCGGTCGCGCCGTCGATGCGCTCGCGCAGGAAGTCGGCGTGGCCGTTGTGGCGGGCGTACTCCTCGATCATGTGCAAGTAGATCCAGCGCAGGTCGACCTGTGAGCCGTCCTTGTGCCGGCGGCCGGCGCTGAGTTCGTCCAGCGCGTGGCCCTGCGCCGCGTCGCGGGCCGCGGCGATCTCCGCCTGCCAGGCGGCGTGGGCCTCGTCCCAGGTGCCCGTCGGGCAGACCCGGAAGTCCCGGTCGGGGTCTTCGTCCGTGTAGAACAGCGGCTCGGCGGTCGTGTCGCCGGCGAACACCCGGCGGAACCAGGAGCGTTCCACGTCGGCCATGTGCCGCACCAGGCCGAGCAGCGTCAGCATCGACGGCGGCACGGAGGCCTCGCGCAGCTGGTGGTCGTCGAGGCCGGCGCACTTCTCCGCGAGCGTGGCGCGGTGGAAGTCGAGCCAGCTCTCCAGGCTGCTGCGCTCGTCGTCGGCTACGTAGGGCGGGAACGTGCGGTCCGTGGTCGTCATGCGCGACATCCTGACGCCTCGTACGTAGCCGCGCCACAGATTATCCGCAGGTCATCCGCCCAGCATGCCGCGCAGCAACTCGGCGAACCCCGCGCGCAGCTGCGCCTGTTCCGGCACCTCGGTGTGGTACTGCCCGGCGACGCAGGAGAACAGCATCCCGTCGTACCAGGCGAGCGCCGACATCGCGTGCCGCTCCGGTTCGGCGGAACCGGCGGCTGTCATCAGGGCGACGAGCGGTGCGCGGAAGCCCAGGCCCAGCGTGTCGTAGACGGCGCGCAGTTCGGGCCGCCGGTTCGCTTCCAGTGCCAGTTCGTAGCGGGCGAGGGCGAGTTCGCGGTGGCGGGTCAGGGAACGGTGCAGGGCGAGGGCGAGGGTGTCGGTCAGGGCGTCGAGCCCGTCGGCCGGGTCCGGCATCTCGTGCGGAAGGATCAACTCCGCCTCCCGCTGCGCGTGCCGCCGCACCGCCGCCTCCAGCAGGGCCGCGCGGGTGCGGGCGACGTTGGACGCCGAGCCGGCCGGCAGTCCGGCGGCCTCGTCGACGGCCCGGTGGGTCAGGCCCCGCAGGCCGCGCTCGGCGAGGAGGGCGACGGCGGCGTCGGCGACCAGATCGGCGCGGGACCGGCCCGGAGCGCGGTCGGTGTGTGCGGTGTTCATGGGGTCAATCTAGCCACCTCACTACGGCTGTAGTAATTTCGGATCCAAGGAAACTACATCTGTAGTGCCCGCATCGTCGCGTGGCGAGGAGCCCCACCGTGGACATGTCCCGCACCCCCCGAGCCGTCGTCATCGGCGCCGGAATCGGCGGCCTCACCGCCGCAGCCGCCCTGCACCGGCGCGGCTGGCACGTCACCGTCCTGGAGCGCGCGCCCTCCCTCGAACCGGTCGGCGCCGGCATCTCCCTCGCCCCCAACGCCCAGCGCGCCCTCGACGTCATCGGCCTGGGCGACGACATCCGCGCACTCGCCGCCTGGCAGGGCGACGCCGGGCTGCTCACCCCGGGCGGCCGCTGGCTGGCCCGCACCGACGGCGCCGCCGTGGCAGAACGATGCGGCGGACCCCTCGTCCTCCTGCACCGGGCCACCCTCGCCGGCCTGCTCGCCGCCCGCCTGCCCGACGGGGCACTGCGCACCGGCACCGCCGCCCGGCTGGCCGACCCCGGCGCCGACGACCGGCGCGCCCGCGTGGCGACCGAGGACGGCGAGCTGGAGGCCGACCTCGTCGTCGGCGCCGACGGCATCAACTCGGCCGTCCGCAGCGCCCTGTTCCCCGGCCACCCCCGGCCCGCGTACGCCGGATTCACCACCTGGCGCGTCGTCGTCCCCGCCCCGGAACGGCCGTTCCCGCCGCACGAGACCTGGGGCCGGGGCAGGCTGTGGGGCACCCAGCCGCTCAAGGACGGACGGGTCTACGCCTATGCCTCGGCCCTCGCCCCGGAGGGGAGCCGCGCCCCCGACGATGAAAAGGCCGAGCTGCTGCGCCTCTTCGGCACCTGGCACCACCCGGTCCCCGCCATCCTCGCGGCCGTCGCCCCCGGCGACGTCCTGCGCCACGACGTCCGCTCCATGACCCGGCCGCTGCCCGCCTACCACCGCGGCCGCACGGCCCTGCTGGGCGACGCCGCCCACGCCATGACCCCCCACCTCGGCCAGGGCGGCAACCAGGCCATCGAGGACGCCGTCGTCCTCGCCCACCACGCAATACCCGGAGCCGCCGGAGGTCTCGACGCCTACACCCGCGACCGGCTCCCGCGCACCCTGGACGTCGTCCGCCGCTCGGCCCGCGCCGGCCGGGCGGCCATGGCCGGCGGCGCTCCCGGCCTGTTCCTCCGTCAGGCCCTGCTCACTGCGGCCGGCCGTTTCGCCCCGGGCCTGCTCCTGCGCGGGTACGAGGGGATCACCGACTGGCGCCCGCCGGCCTCCACGTATGCTGCCGAGGCGGGGGCGGAGGTGGAACACCAAGGAGGTCACAGGTGAAGGTCGGCGTCATCGGACTCGGGGACATCGCGCAGAAGGCGTATCTGCCCGTCCTCACCGCCCACCCCGAACTGGAGCCGCACCTCCACACCCGTACCCCCGCGACCCTGCACCGGGTCGCGGACACCCACCGGGTGCCCGCCGCGCACCGGCACACCGACCTCGATGCGCTGCTCGCCGCCGGCCTCGACGCCGCGTTCGTGCACGCGCCGACCGCCGTGCACCCCGCCCTCGTCACCCGCCTCCTGGAGGCGGGGGTGCCGGTCTTCGTCGACAAGCCGCTCGCCTACGACCTCGCGGAGAGCGAGCGGCTCGTCCGCCTGGCGCAGGAGCGGCAGGTCTCGCTGGCGGTCGGCTTCAACCGCCGCTGTGCACCGGGCTATGCGCAGTGCGTGGACCACCCGCGCGACCTGATCCTGATGCAGAAGAACCGCGTCGGCCTGCCCGAGGACGCGCGCACGCTCGTCCTCGACGACTTCATCCACGTCGTCGACACCCTGCGCTTCCTCGTGCCGGGGACCGTCGACCACGTGGACGTCCGGGCCAGGGTGCAGGACGGGCTCGTGCACCACGTGGTGCTGCAGCTGTCCGGCGACGGCTTCACCGCCATCGGCACCATGAACCGGATGAGCGGTTCGACCGAGGAGATCCTGGAGGTCTCCGGTCAGGACACCAAGCGGCAGGTGCTCAACCTCGCCGACATCGTGGACCACAAGGGCCAGCCGAGCGTCCGCCGCCGCGGCGACTGGGTGCCGGTGGCCCGTCAGCGCGGTATCGAGCAGTGCGTGCTCGCCTTCCTCGACGCGGTGCAGGCGGGCAAGGTGCTGGACGCGGAGGACGCGCTGCGTACGCACGAGCTGTGCGAGCGGATCGTCACGGAGATCACCGGGTGACACCGGCAGAGCGCGTCGAGCCGACGCGCCGTCGGCGGGCGCTCACCCCCTCCACGACACAGAAGACGGCCAGTACGGCCAGCGCGCCGTGCGCCGTCCAGTCGCCGAACCGGACGTACGGGCTGGTGCCCCGGGCGAGCGGCACGTCGTAGACCACGGCCGTGCTGCGCCCGGTGCCCAGCCATGGGCCCACGGTCCGCCCGCGCGCGTCCGCGACCGCGCTCACGCCGGTGAGCGTGGCGTGCACCATCGGCCGCCAGGTCTCGGCGGCGCGCATCGAGGCCAGCGAGGCGTGCTGGAGCGGGGCCCAGCTGTGCTGGAAGGTGGAGGTCGCCGACTGGGCGATGAGCAACTGGGCGCCGTCCCGGGCCAGTTGCCTGCTCATGTCCGGGAAGGCCGACTCGAAGCACACCAGCGGGCCGATCCGCAGCCCGCCCCCGGTCCGCTCCGGCAGCCGCATCACCACCTGCCGGTCGCCGCGCCTGCGGTCCTCCTGCGCCGCCTTGCCCACGGAAGTCGCCCAGTCCAGCAGCGAGCGCGCCGGGACGTACTCGCCGAAGGGGACCAGCCGCATCTTGTCGTAGCGGTCGCCGGTCGGCCCGTCGGGCCCGATCAGCACCGAACTCTTGAAGATGCCCGGCCGGTCCGAGCGCCGGGCGTCCACGTTGACGAGCAGGTCCGCGCCGACCGTGCGCGACAGCGCGGCGAGCCGGCCGCTCAACCGAGGCTGCTGCCCGAGGTCCTCGCCGACGCTGCTCTCGCCCCACACCACCAGATCCACGCGCCGCCCGGCCAGTTGGCGGGTGAGCTCCTCCTCGCGGTCGAAGCGCCGCTGCACGCTGCCGACGCCGTCGATCACGCCGGGCTGTGCGACCGCGATGCGCACCGCCCCGGCGCCCTGCGGCAGCGGCGCCCCCAGCCAGATCCCGCCGACGGCCGCCGCGCAGGCGAGCCCGCCCGCCAGGGCGGTGGTGCGGCCGCGGGGGCCGGGGGCCGAAATCAGCGCGGCCAGCGCGGTGTTGACGGCGACGACGAGGAACCCGACGAGCCAGACGCCGCCCACCGACGCGACCCGCAGTGCGGGTGCCACCTGCCACTGGCTCGCCCCGAGCAGCCCCCACGGCCCGCCCAGGTACTGCCAGGAGCGCACGAGTTCGGCCAGCAGCCACCCGGAGGGCACCACCAGCAGGGCCGCCGCGATCCTTCCCGGACCGGGCGAACCGCCCAGCAGCCGGTGCACCAGCAGCCCCCACGGCACCCACAGCAGCCCCAGCAGCGCGGCCAGGACGAGGATGAAGACGTGCAGGCTGGGCAGCAGCCAGTGATGCACGGCGAGCAGGAAACCCGCACCGCCGAGCCAGCCCTCCAGGGCGGCCCGCCGGGCCGTCCCCGCCGAACGCACCAGCAGCAGCCAGGGCACCAGGGCCACCCAGGCCAGCCACCACAGTGCGGGCGCGGGAAAGGCCAGGGCGGGCAGGGCGCCGGCCACGACCGCCGCGGCGCCGCGCGGCCAGGGGCCGGACCGTGCGGAGAACCGGAACCGCTTCCTCAGGCCGACCGACGGGACCATGTCCGCGCCTCCCTCGCTCCGGCTGGGTGAGGATCCCACGATGCCACGGCACTCCCGGAAACCGCCGCCTTGCTCGGGAATCCCTCCCGTCAAGGGGCGCGTGCATAGTCGGGCGCCCCCCGGAATCGTCCGTACACCTCGCGGACACGCGAAATCCGGCCATAAGCCGCGCGTCCGGATCCTCCTCTCCCGACAGGCCAAAACTCCGACAACGGTGCGCAGCTTTCAGCCATTCCGATCGCCAAGCGGTCCTCAAGCTTCGCGTTTCGCTACAAAACGATCCGAGACGATCCGTAAAAGACGCGCCAGAAAGGCGCAGGTCGGTACGTAATGCGGGTTATCGATGGACGGGCCTGGGCAGGTACCGCACAAAAGTGGACAGGAATGCTGGTCGTTTGTCGCCGGGCGGCGGCGTGACTCACGTCCGTGATCACACAGTGCCCGGCGCCGTTCCTGCGTCCACCGACAGCCGATGTCTCGGAGGGATCATGGAGAACCTTGTCGCCGAGGTGACCGCCGCCCCTGTCACAGGGCGCGACGAGACACAGGTGCCGTCGTACTACTCGAGGAAAACCGCGGACATCCTGCACAAGTACGGACCCGGACCACGGGTCCATTTCCATGTGGGCCTGTTCGACACCGCGGCCGCACCCAACACCACCGTGGCCCAGAGCGTCCTGCGCCGCCGCCTCTTCGAGTCCCAGGAAGGGGCCCTCGACCACGCCGCCCTCATCTGGGGAGTCAAGGACGCCCCGCCGGCCCACCTCTTCGACATCGGCTGCGGCCTCGGCGGGGGCTCCATCTACTGGGCCCAGGAGTACGGTTGCTCCGTCACGGCGATGACGGTGACGGCCAAGCACGTCCCCGTGATGGCGGACCTGGTCCAGCAGGCCGGTGTGGAGCACCTGGTGACCCCCGTCCTCGGCGACATCCACGACCTCTGCGACGAACAGCGCTACGACGCGGCCGTGGCCATCGAGAGCTCGGGCTACATGGACCGCGAACGGCTCTTCAACGTGGTCGCCAAGGCCCTCAGGCCGGGCAGCTGGTTCGGCATCCAGGAGCACTTCCTGTGCCGCCCCGAGTGGACGTCCTTCATCGACGGCTACTACAAGACCCGGCTCGGCACCCTCGCCGAGTACATCGTGGCGGCCGAGGCGGCCGGCTTCGAGCTGGAGCAGGACGAGGACATCACCGACCGGGTCGCGGAGTTCTGGGTCCAGTCCATGGCCTGGACGACGGCCGAGCTGGACCGTGCGGAACGGACCGGGGTGGCCTCGCCGATCGACGAGAAGCGGTTGGTGGAATCGGCCCTGGCGCACGGGAAGTTGTTCCGCGCGTGGCGCGATCATGCGGTGGAGACGCGGATGCTGTTGTTCCGGTTGGGAGGGTGAGCAGTATGACGGAGACCTCGGCGCGCCCTCGCCCGTCGGCCATCGGCTGGCGGCTGCCCCCCTTCTACTGCCCGATCGAGCCGGCCATCCACCCGAGGGTCGGCCGGCTCGAACAACGGGCCATCGCCTGGCTCGACTCCACCGGCATCTTCGGCAACGCCAGGGACCGGGCCTGGAGCATCGCGACCCACAGCGCCGACTTCAGCTGCCGCATCATCCCCCACGGCGACGACGAACCGTTGCTGCTGTTCATCGAGTGGAACCACTGGGCCTTCGCCCTCGACGACATCTGCCACGACACCGGTGCCGCCGACGTCAGGACCGCCGCGATCGTCGACCTCAATGCGCGGATAGCACGCTGCCTGGAGGCGCCGGGTTCCGGCATGCTCGGCAGCACCCCCTTCGACGCGGCGCTCGAGGACCTCGCCGCGCGCACCCGCGCGATGACCACGCCCGTACAACTCCGGCGCGTGGCCGAGGGGATGCGGGACTGGCTCTTCGGCGCCGCATGGCAGGTCAGCAATGTCGAGCGGGGCGTGATGCCGAGCCTGTCCGACTACGTCGCCATGCGGCCCTCCATCAACGGCACCCGCTTCTCCCTCTCCTGGAGCGAGATCGCCGGTGGCATCCACATCCCGGACCACGAGCTGTACTCGGCCCCGGTGCAGGCGCTCACCGAGGCGGCCGGCTTCATCGTCAGCTGCGACAACGACCTCTTCTCGTACGCCAAGGAGGACAGTCAGGAGACGACGGACCAGAACATCGTCAACGTCCTCGCACACCAGCTGCGTTGCCCGGCGGAACAGGCCCTGGAGGAGGCCCTGGCCATAAGGGACCGCACCATGACGCTCTTCCTGGAGCTGCGGGCGCAGATCGCCGGGAACGCCGGACTCCACCTGCGGCGTTATCTGGAGGCACTGGGACACTACATCTCCGGCTGCATCCGGTGGATGGACGCCGCTCCCCGCTATGCCAGCCCCCGGAACCGGTACGACCTTCCGGTTCCGGGAGCGACCTACGGCATCACCTGGCGGGACAGTCCTCGCGATCCCGGGACCGCTCCGCTGCCCATAGCGTCGGCGGCCTGGTGGTGGGAGCAGCTCGACGCTCCCGTCACCGCCTGCGCAGCCACCGCGTGAGCGACGCCCACCAGGACCGTCGCGTGGAGGCCGACGGGGCCGGCAGGGCCCGGTCCGGGGCGGAATCGGCGGGCTCCTCGGCATCCGGCGCCGCCGGGGCCGGAGCCGGCAGCTCGGGGAGGGCCATCGGCTGGGGCTGCTGGGGTGTGAACTCCACGGGCAGGTCCACGAGATGACGTGACATCAGTGCGGACACCCAGGCCAGCTCGTCCTCCGGCACGGCCAGCCGGATGTCGGGCAGCCGGGTCAGCAGCGCCTCGATGCCGGTGTCCGCGATGGCCCGGCCGATGTCCTGGCCGGGGCATTCGTGGGCCCCTCCGCTGAAGGCGAGGTGGGAGCGGTTGCCGTGGACGGGGGCGGTGGGGTCGGGCCGGATCGCCGTGTCCAGGTTGGCGGCGGCGAGGCCCAGCACCAGCGGGTCACCGGATTTGATCTTGTGTCCGCCGAGCTCCGTGTCCTGGGTCGCCCAGCGGCCCAGGATGGTGGTGAACGGGGGCTCGTCCCACAGGATCTGCTCGACCGCGTCCGGGAGCGTCATGTGCCCGCCCGCCAGATTGGCACGGCAGCGCGGGTCCGTGAGCACCATGCGCAGCGTGTTGGCGATGAGGTTGGCGGTGGTCTCGTACGCGGCGATGAGCACCAGGCGCAGATGCTGCTGGACCTCGTCGTCGGTGAGCTCGGCCGGGTGCTCCAGCAGCCAGCTGGTGAAGTCCGGCCCGGGGTCGGCCCGCTTGCGCACCACCAGTTTGCGCAGCGTCTCCTGCACGTACGCGTTGCTGGCGACCGCCGTCTCCGTGCCCTTGATCATGTCGCGGGCGGCCTTGACCAGACGCGGACCGTACTCCTCGGGCATGCCGATGAGCTGGGTCATCACCAGCATGGGGAGGTGTTCGGCGAAGTCGTCGACCAGGTCCGCGTTGCCGGTGGTGCAGAACCGGTCGACCAACTGTCCCGCGAACCGGGTGATGTGCCGGCGCATTCCACGGCGGTCGAAACGCCCCATGGAGTCGTTGATGGCACCCCGCCAGCGCTCGTGCACCTGGCCGTCGGCGAAGGCGCAGATGGGCTGCCAGGTCGAGATCGGGGCCAGCGGGTGCTCGGGGGTGAGTTTGCCCTCGCTCATGTCACGCCAGTTGCGGGAGTCGCGGGAGAAACGCGAGGGGGTGCGCATGACGTCGAGGTTCTCGCGGTAGCCGAGGACCAGCCAGGCGGGGAGATCGCCCTGCAGCAGCACGGGGGCCACCGCACCGTACCGTTCGCGCAGTTGCTCGTACAGGCCAATCGGGTCGGCCTCCGCGGCGGGCCCGTACAGCCGCACCATGCCACCCGTGCCGTAGGCGTGTGCCGGGCACTGCGGGGGAGGAGCGGTCGCGATCTCGGTACGGGAGTGTTCGTCTGGTGGTGTCACTGTGACTCCGGGGATCGGTGGGCGAGCGCGTACAGGTAGCGCATGAGGGTCAGCAGGGTGTCGCGGCAGGAGATGCGGTCACGGGCGTCGCAGGCGAACAGCGGCACCTCGTCGGGCAGGTCCATGGCGGCCCGCAGCTCCGGCATGGGATGAACGGGCGCGCCGGGGAAGGTGTTGACGGCGACGACGAACGGCACACCGCGCTCCTCCAGGAGGTCGACCACCTCGTAACTGACCTCCAGGCGGCGCGTGTCGAGCAGGACCACCGCCCCGAGGGCACCCTCGAAGAGGCCGTCCCACAGGAACCAGAAGCGCTCCTGGCCGGGGGTGCCGAACAGATACAGCACCAGCTGCTCGTTGATGCTGATCCGCCCGAAGTCCATCGCGACGGTCGTCTCGATCTTCTGCTCGATGCCGGCGAGGTCGTCCACGCCGACACCGGCCTGGGTCATCGTCTCCTCGGTGGTCAGCGGTCTGATCTCGCTCACCGTGCCCACCAGGGTCGTCTTGCCGACCCCGAAACCACCGACGATCACCACCTTGACGGCCGCCGCGGTCGTGGCCGGGAGGAAGTCCTCCCTCCTGGGCCCTGCGGGTGAATCAGAGATTCTGTAGTCCATGCATCACCGCCTCCAGGAGTCGGGCGTCGGGCACCGTGGCGACCGGGACCGGCGGTCTGGCCTCCACGAGTTCACGCGTCAGCAGGTCTTTGAGCAGAACGGTGACCGTGCTGACGGGCAGGGTGAGATAGGCGGATATCTCGGCCACGGACAAGGGGTAGTCGCACATCCGGGCAATGGCGCAGTGCTCGGGCTGCAGGCCGGGGTCGCCTTCCGTGCGGGAGACGACCAGCGTGACCAGATCGATTCTGACTTCCTTGCCCGTACCGTCGCTCGTGCTGGTGAGGATGTACAGGCGGTCCGGATTGCCGGGATCCCATGCCCTTTCGGGTTTGCTCATGCCACCGGCCCGGTGACACGGGGCGGACTGGAGAGGTGCTCGCCGATGCGCGCCACGAGGTCCCGCATCTGCTGCCCCATCAGGCCGGCGTCCACGTCGTCGTCCGCCAGCACCGCCAGATAGGCGCCGGCACCGGCGGCCATCAGATAGAAGAAGCCGCCGTCGACCTCGATGACCACGAGGCGCATCTGCCCGTCGCCCTGCGGGAATTCGGCGGCCACGGCCGCCGACAGACTCTGCAGCCCTGCGCAGGCGGCGGCCAGCCGGTCCGCGGCGTCCGTGTCCGTGCCGTGCTGAGCCATGCGCAGGCCGTCCGAGGACAGCACGATCACGTGGCGGGTCTGCGGAACACTGGATGCCAGATCCTTGAGCATCCAGTCCATGTTGAACCGCTGCTGCGTCACTTGGCCACTCTTTCTTGTCCGACGATTCATCACTGTTCGCTGCCCTGACCGCCCGCGGGCTCCTTGCCGTTGATGGCGTCGGTGAAGGCGGACAGCCAGATGCCCGGCTGTACGGGTTCGGCCGGTGAAGGCTGCCTGCGGCTGCCCGGCGTCCGGTCGGCCGCGCCCCCGCGCCCGGCCCTGGGGCTCATGCCCGGTACCCGCCGCCGGCGTTGGGGAAGCCCGCCCGGGGTCTCGGAGGCCGGGCCCGGCAACTCCAGGGCCGGGGGCGGCGGGAGGGGACGGCCGGGCTTCTTCCGGGGCTTGGGGGGCGGCAGGGTGGCGGCGCGGGCGATCTCGCCGCCCGGAGTGGCGCTCGCCGTGACCAGGCTCTGCGGAACGATCAGCACGGCGCGGACACCGCCGTAGGCGGAGGAGCGCAGCGAGACCCTGAACCCGTACATCTTGGAGAGCTTGCCGACCACGGCGAGGCCCAGGCGCGGGGTCTCACCGAGGTCGTTGAGGTCGAGACCGCGGTCGGCCAGTTCGAACACGGCCTCGGCGCGCCGGCGCGCCTCCTCGGTGAGCCCGACGCCGGCGTCCTCGATCTCGACGGCCACCCCCGACTGGACCTCGACGGCGGTGAGATGGACCCGGGTCTGCGGCGGGGAGTACCGGGTGGCGTTGTCCAGCAGTTCGGCGACGGCGTGGATCAGCGGCTCCACCCCGGGGCCGGTGATGGCGACGTCCGCCACCGAGTGCAGGTCCGCCCGCCGGTAGTCCATCACCCGGGACATGGCGCCCCGCAGCACGTTGTAGAGGGGCACCGGGTTCTTCCACTGGCGGCCCGGCCGGGAGCCGCCGAGGACCGCGATGCTGTCGGCGAGGCGGCCGATCAGCGCGGTCCCGTGGTCGAGGTGGAGCAGGTCGCTGAAGACCTCCGGCTCGTTGCCGTGCCGGTCCTCCATCTCCCGCAGGTCGGTGGCCTGTTGGTGCACGATGGCCTGCATCCGGCGGGCGATGTTGACGAACGCCCGGTGGGCCGAGTCGCGCAGGCCCTCCTCGGCCTGCACGGCGTCGATCACCGAGCGCAGGACCGACCGGTGCGCGGCGGCGAATGCGGGGTCGAACGGGTTCGGCTGGGCGACGGCGCCGAGGACCTCTTCGGCGCCGGCGCCGCTCTGCAGCAGCGTGACCGTGTGCGGCAGCAGCTCACGGGCCAATCGCTGGGTCTCGCGCTCCTGTTGCGCGAGCCGGCGCCTGAGGACGGCTTCCTGCTCTGTGCACCGCCGCCGCAGGGAGGCGATGACCCGCCCCCGGCGCACCGCCTCGAAGGAGGTGAGTGCGACGGCCACGGTGGCCGCCGATCCGCACCAGACCGCCGGGGTGCGCACGCCGAGTGGCGCGAATACTGCGGCGGTGGCCGTGCAGACCGCCAGCACCACAGGGGGGACCAGCCATATGAGTGCGGAGGCGGGCCGCCTGACTTGATGTGACGATCCAGTACCAACCATCGAGAACCTCGGGCGCTCGGAAACAAATCGTGGGGGCGACGTGGGAATAAAGGGGAGCCACCCGAGCGCGAAGGGGGTGCGGAGGTTCTCCGGTCGCGGCAGCGCAGCGGCAGACGGCAGCGTGCTGCAGTCGCCACAACCCGCTGCGCGAGATGGAGCGTAGCCGGTCGCGTGGTGCTCCGACGGGAAGTTGTCATATTCGCAGAATGGGGTGACGACCGAATTCGAAAGGCATCACAATGCCCCCTGCATCAGCTGTTATCGAAAATGTATTTGAGTAGTGCGGATCTGTGCGTACGGAGGCCGGCCCGAGTCCGTGAGTAGTCTGTCCTGCGAACCTCGCCCCAAGGCTCGCCGCCGGGGCTAGGCTCGCCTCATCACACTCAATGGGAGGGCAGTGTCATGACCGGGCATCTGGACGAACGCCGCCCGCACACCGCCCTGTTCGAGCGCGAGCGGGAGATCGGGGCGGCCCGGCTGGCGGTCGAGGAGCTGTGCGGCGGTCCCGAACGCGGCCGGCCCCGGGGCGGGCTGCTGCTCTGCAACGGCGAGGCCGGTACCGGGAAGACCGCGCTGCTGGGCGAGGTGCGGCGGATCGCCGCCGAACTCGGCGGCTGCACCGTGCTGTCCGCCCGCGGCAGCAAGGGTGCGGAAACCGTTCCCTTCCACGTCGTCCGGCAACTGCTGCAGCCCGCCCTGGCTCCCATGACCCCGGCGGAGCGCGAGGAACTGCTCGGCGCCTGGCACGACATCTCGGGTCCGGCCCTGGGGATCGCGCCGCCGTCCGGCGGACAGCCCGACCCGCAGGGCGTGCGCGACGGTCTGGACTGGCTGGTCGCTCAATTCGCCATGCGGCACGGACCGTTGATCCTGGTGGTCGACGACGCACACTGGGTCGATGCGGAGTCGCTGAACTGGATCAGTTCGTTCGCCGTGCGGCTCGGGGAGCTGCCGGTCCTCCTGGTCGCCGCCTACCGGCCCCGTGAACTGCCCGAAAAGGTCCCCGCGTTCGCGGACCTGGTGGACGGCCGTGGCCACCGCCCCGTCGTCCTGCACCCGCTCACTCCCGCAGCCGTGGCCGAGCTGGTGCGCGGCGCCCTGGGCGAGCGGTCCGACGACCCCTTCTGCCGCGAGATCTGGGCCGTCACCGGCGGCAATCCGTACGAGGCCGTCGAATTGATCGCCAAGTCCCGGGACCGCGGCCTCAAGCCCACGGAGGAATCGGCGGCCCTGCTCCGCGAGCTCGGTGCCGCCGCCCGCGGGAGCGGGCTGGTCACCCGTCTCGAACAACTCGGCACGTCCACGACCCGGTTCGCCTGGGCGGCCGCCGTGCTCGGTACGGAGATCGCGCCCCGCATGGCGGCCATGGTCGCCGGTATGAGCCCTTCGGAAGGGCTGACCTGTGCGGACCGGCTGCGCGAGGCCCGGATCCTCGTCGGCGTCACCGAGCTCGAATTCGTCCATCCCCTGATCGCCACCGCCGTCTACCAGGCCATCCCGCCCGCCACGCGCACCGCGATGCACGGGCTGGCGGCCTGGGCGCTCACCAACGCGGGGCAGGGCGCCGCCATGGCGTCGCGGCATCTCCTCGAAGTCCACCCCGACGACGACCCGGACCTGGTGCGGCAACTGCGCAGAGCGGCCCAGGAACACCTCGCCGTCGGCGCTCCCGAGGCCGCGACCCGCTGTCTGGAACGGGCGCTGGCCGAGCCGCCGCCCGACGAGGACAGGGCGAGCGTGCTGTACGAGCTGGGCTGTTCGGCCCTGTTGACCTCGCCGCCCGCCACCATCAACCACCTGCGTGCAGCACTCGATCTGCCGGGGCTGCCGGACGGCCTGCGCGTCAACGCGACGTTCCGCCTGTCCCAGGCGTACGCGCACAACAGCCAACTGGCCGAAGCCGCGAAGGTCGTGGCCGATCAGGCGACCAGGACGCCGACGGGCCCCGACCGGATGCGGCTGCAGGCCGCCCACTTCCTCTGGAAGGGGATTCAGCTGGAGGAGGACGGGGCGCACGAGCGCTCCCGGGAGGTCGCCGCACTCGCCGGCCGCCTCCGCGGGCGCGACAACGCCGAGCGGGCCCTGCTGGCGCTCCACGCCTTCGACGGCATGATCCGTGCCGATGACGCCATGGAGGTCGTCGACCGCGCCGACCGCACCCTGACGGGCAACCGGCTCCCCGAGGGCCTGGGGTGGACGAACTCGGAGTGGGGCTTCGAGATCCCCAGCATCATCGGCATCACCTATGCCTTCACGGACCGTCTCGACCAGGCCGAGGAGCTCTTCACCGAGGCCGTGCGCGCCTTCGAGATCTCCGGATGGCGCGGTGCCCACCTGGCCTTCGCCCACGAGTACCTCGGCCTCGTCCACTTCCGGCGGGGCCGGCTGGAGCTCGCCGAGCAGTTCCTGCGCGAAGGGCTCCGCCTGGCGGACCGGCTGGGTCCGGGGCTGCCGATCCAGTGGGACGGGACCTGCATGCTCGTCGACACCCTGCTGGCACGCGGCCGGGTCGACGAGGCCCGCGCCGTGGCGGAGAAGTACACGTTCGGCCCGCCCTATCCTCCGGCCATGGTGATGCCCGATGCGGCGTCCGTGGCCGGGAAGCTGCTGCTCGCCATCGGACGGACCAAGGAGGCCGTCGCCGAACTGGAGGGTGCCGGGCGGCGGTTGAGCGAGCGCGGTCGGCACAACACCCTCTGGGCTCCGTGGGCCCTGGACCTGGCGGCGGCCGTCGCACCCGAAGAGCCCGAACGCGCCCGCGCGTTGGCGGACCAGGCCGTGCAGCACGCCATGCGGTTCGGCACCGACACCGCCATCGGCGAGGCGCTGCGGCGGGCCGCCCGGGTGGTCACGCCGGAGGACGCGCTGGTCAAGCTGGACCGGTCGGTGGAGTACCTGCGGAGGTCGCCGTGCCGCTTCGAGTACGCGTCCGCCCTGGTGGAGCGCGGTGCCGCGCTGCGCCGGGCAGGCCGTGACGACGAGGCGGCGGGACAACTGCGGGAGGGCCTCGAAATCGCCGAGGAGTGCGGGGCGGAGGGGCTGGCCGACAGGGCGAGGACCGAGCTGACGCCGGTGGTCTGACCTGGTCAGCCCGCCTTCTTCCGGGTGCTGCTCTTCTTCGCCGCCTGCTTCTTCGGCGCGGCCTTGGCCTTGGCCGGCTCACGACGCGCCGCCGCCTTCTTCGGCTTCGTCCCCGCCTTCGCCCCCTCCGGCTTCCCGGCGGCGCGGTCGATGGACGCCTGGAGGGCGGACATCAGGTCGATGACGTTGTCGGGCGCCTTGGTGGTGGCCTTCCTCGTCACCGGGCGGTGGTCCAGGTGGGCGGCGATGAGGTCGTCCAGGGCGACCTGGTACTCGTCCTCCAGGGAGTCGAGGTCGAAGTCCTCCGAGAGCGTGTCCATCAGGCTCGTGGCCATCTTCAGTTCCTGCGGGCGCACGGTCACCGAGGCCGGCGGGGCGAGGTCGGTGCTGTCGCGGATCTCGTCGGGCCAGTACATGGTGTGCAGGGTCAGCAGGTCCTCGTGGACGCGGAGCAGGGCCAGGGACTCCCGGGTGCGCAGGGCGATCTTGGTGACGGCGACGCGGTCGGTCTTCTTGAGGGTCTCGCGCAGCAGGACGTACGGCTTGTCCGCGGCCGTGCTGTCCGGCGCGAGGTAGTAGGAGCTCGACAGCTGCAGGGGGTCGATGCGGTCGGCCTCGACGAAGGCCAGGACGTCGATGAGCTTCTTGCTCGGCAGGGGCAGGCCCGCGAGGTCGCTCTGGGTGACGACCGCGGTGTGGCCCTCGTCGTCCTCGAAGCCCTTGGCGACCTCCTCGTAGGGGACGTCCTCGCCGCAGCTGTCGCACACGCGCTTGAGGCGGATCCGGCCGCCGTCCCCGGCGTGGACCTGGTGCAGTCTGATGCCGTGTTCCTGGGTCGCGGCGTAGAGGCGTACGGGCACGGAGACCAGGCCGAAACCGATCGCGCCCTTCCACATGGTGCGCATGGATTTGTCCCTCCGCGGGGAATTCCTACCTTATGCCTGTCACTCCGGACCGGCAGGTGGTGGAGGTCGACGGCCGCCGGCTGTCGCTGTCCCATCTCGACCGGGTGCTCTTCCCCGCCACGGGGCACACCAAGGCGCAGGTGCTGCAGTACTACGCGCGGATCGCGCCCGCGATGGTGCCGCACACCGCCGGGCGTCCCGCCTCGTTCGTGCGGGCGCCCGAGGGGCCGGAGGGGGAGAGCTGGGTCGCCAAGAACCCGCCCCCGGGGGCGCCCGGATGGGTGCGGGTGGTGTCCGTGGAGCACCGGGACGGGGTGACCGGGCAGGTCGTGATCGACTCGACCGCCGCGCTCGTCGCGATGGTGAATCTGGGCGCCTACGAGGTGCACGTCCCGCAGTGGACGGCGGACGCCGGGCCGGACCGGCACGACCGGCTCGTGCTCGACCTGGACCCGGGGCCCGGCACCGACCTCGTCGTCTGCTGCCGCGTCGCCCAGCGGCTGCGCCAGTTGCTGGACGACGACGGCCTCACCGCCCACGCCGTGGTCTCCGGCTCCAAGGGGCTGCACCTCTACGCGCCCGTCCACCCCGCCTCCGGCCGGGCGGTCAGCGGCTACGCCAAGGAGCTGGCCGCCCGGATGATGGGCGAGCACCCCGGTCTGGTGGTGGTCTCCATGACGCGCGTCGAGCGCCGCGGCAAGGTGCTCATCGACTGGTCGCAGAACGCGAGCGCCAAGACCACCGCCGCCCCCTACACCCTTCGCCTTCGTGAACGGCCCGCCGTGGCCGCCCCTGTCACCTGGGACGAGGTCGCGGCCTGCCGCGACCCGGGGGAGCTGGCCTTCACGCCCGAGCAGGTCCTCGACCGCGCCGAGGAGTTCGGCGACCTGCTGGCACCGCTGACCACTGACGTGACGCGCGGGCACGTTCCGTGAAGGGGCGCCCCGTAAGGGGCGCGGGGAACTGCGCGACCAGCAACGACGCGCCCGCAGTCGAGGTATCCGGGCGGGTCGGTGGGCGCTGGTTGCGCCCACGCGGCGGAGCCGCAAATCGTCAGGGGCCCCGCGCCCCTGACGGGGCGCTGCCCCTCGCCCGCTCACCCGTACGGGTGAGACCGCGTCCACTCCAACAGCCGCTCCTCGGGCCACGTGGTGATCACGTGGCCCGCCGGTACCCCGCACTCCTCCGCGCGGGCGCAGCCGTAGCTCTGCCAGTCCAGCTGGCCGGGGGCGTGGGCGTCGCTGTCGATCGCGAACAGCACGCCGGCGTCGAGCGCCTGGCGCAGCAGCCGGCGCGGCGGGTCGAGCCGTTCGGGGCGGCTGTTGATCTCCACGGCGGTGCCGAAGCGGGCGCAGGCCGCGAAGACCATCGCCGCGTCGAACTCCGATTCGGGCCGCCCCCGCCCGTCCAGCAGCCGGCCCGTGCAGTGCCCCAGCACGTCCACCAGCGGACTGGCGACGGCGGCCACCAGACGGCGGGTCATGCCCTCCGCGTCCATCCGCAGTTTCGAGTGCACCGAGGCGACCACCACGTCCAGCCGCTCCAGCAGTTCCTCCTCCTGGTCCAGTGAGCCGTCGGCGAGGATGTCGCACTCGATGCCCGTCAGCAGCCGGAAGCCGTCGCCCAGGCGCTCGTTCACCTCGGCGACCGCGTCGAGCTGGCCGCGCAGCCGCTCCGGGGAGAGGCCGCGGGCGACGGTCAGCCTGGGGGAGTGGTCGGTCAGTACCGCCCACTCGTGGCCCAGGTCCCGGGCCGCGCGGGCCATCTCCTCGATGCCGCTGCCGCCGTCCGACCAGTCCGAGTGCAGGTGGCAGTCACCGCGCAGCGCCGCCCGCAACTTCTCGCCGCCCTCGGCCGGCGGGCCGCCGGACTCCTGCTCCAGGTGTGCCAGGTACTCCGGCACCCTGCCGGCCAGCGCCTCGCCGACCACGGCGGCCGTCCTGGGGCCGATCGACTTGACCTGGGTGAGCGAGGCGTCGGCCGCGCGCCGGCGCACCTCCTCCTCCGGCATGGCGGCGATCACCCCGGCCGCCGTGCGGAAGGCCTTGACCCGATAGGTGGGCGCCCGGTCGCGCTCCAGCAGGAACGCGATGCGCTCCAGCGCCTCCACCGGCCCCATGGCGGACATTGCACCCACCTCCACACCCCACCGTGCGCCACGGCCCGTTCGCCCGCATGTGTTCGGGACGGGCGCGGTATGGGGAGACCAGACAGACAGCCGTCAGGAGGTCCGGGATGAGCAGTGCGAACGGCCGCCGGTCAGTGGTGCTCGGTGGCGGGATGGCCGGAATGCTGGCCGCGGCGGTGCTCGCGGACCACGGTCACGACGTCGTGGTCGTCGAGCGCGACCGGCTGCCGGACACCGTCCGTGCGCGCAGAGGGGTGCCGCAGGCCCGCCACGCTCACCTGATGATGTCCGGCGGCGTGCGGGTGATGGAGACCCTGCTGCCCGGCATCGCCGAGCAGTGGCTGGCGGCGGGGGCCCTGCGGATCCCCCTGCCGACCGGGGTGATCTCCCTCCTGGCACAGGGCTGGTTGCCGCGCTGGCCCGAGATGGAGTACGTCATCGCCTGCAGCCGCGACCTGCTCGACGCCGTCGTGCGCGAACAGGTCCTGGCCCGGCCGGGGATCACGCTGCACGAGGGCGCCGAGGCCGCAGGCCTGCTCGGGACCGCGCGCAGGGTGACGGGCGTGCGTCTGCACGGCGGGGACGGCGCCGAGGACCTCGCGGCGGACCTCGTGGTCGACACCACCGGCCGCGGTTCCCGGGCGCCGCAGTGGCTGGCGCAACTCGGGCTGCCCGAAGTCCGTGAGAGGACGGTCGACTCGGGGCTGGTCTACGCGACGCGGGTGTTCCGTGCGCCGCCCGGGGCGGAGGACGTTCCCGTGGTCAGTGTCCAGGCGGAGGCGGGCACGCCGCGCCCGGGGCGGGGCGCCACCCTGATGCCCATCGAGGGCGGGCGCTGGATCGTCACCCTCGCGGGCACCCGGGGCGGTGAACCCACGCGGGACATCAGGGATTTCGAGCCCTACGCGCGCACGCTGCGGCACCCGATCGTGGCCGACCTCATCGCCCGCGCCGAGCCGCTGACCGAGGTGCACCTCACCCGCTCCACCGTCAACCGGCGCCGGTACTTCGAGCGGCTCCCGGAGTGGCCGGCCGGTTTCCTCGCCATGGGTGATGCGCTGGCCGCGTACAACCCGGTCTACGGGCACGGCATGTCGGTGGCCGCGCACAGTGCGGCCGCCCTGCGCGTCGTCCTTCGGGCGGAGGGGGCGGGTGGTCCGGGGTTCGCCCGGCGTGCGCAGCAGGCGGCTGCTGCTGCGGCGGGGCCCGCCTGGGATCTGGCGACCGGTGAGGACGTCAACTACCCCGGGGTGATCGGCGGCCGGCCGCCGGTGGCGGCCCGGCTGCTGCGGGGGTATGTGCAGCGGACGATCCTGACTGCGACCGCCAACCCGGCTGTCACGCGGCCATTGTTGGAGGTGATGACGTTGTCGCGGCCGCTGTCGGCCCTGTTCTCTCCCGGGGTTGCGCTTCATGTGCTGCGGGGGCCCGGGCGGTTGCCCTCGGCGGAGCCGCCGCTCAGTGCGGGGGAGCGGGAGCGGTGGGGGTTGGTGCGGGTCTGAGCCCGGCTGCGGGTTCGTTGTGGTTGCTCGCGCCCACGCGGCGGAGCCGCATATCAAGGACAGCCTCGCGCCCCTTACGGGGCGCCACTTACCGCTTCACCAACGCCACCGGCGGCAGCCACTCCCGTTCCAGTGTGCGGTGCCACCACGCCCCCGTCTCGCGCCGCTCCTGCCACGTCGTGAAGCGGTACAGGTACAGCTGCGCGCGGACGTGCGTGGGCGGAGTGCCGGGGAAGGGGTTGTGGCGCAACAGCCTCAGCGTCGCAGGGTCGTTGGTGAGCAGCCGCTCGACGAACGGGCCGAACCAGTCCTCCGCGTACCCGGGCGAGATTCCCGCGAACCACATCAGCCAGTCGAGGCGCAGGTGCCACGGCGCGAACTGCCGTGGCACGCGCCGCGGATCGCCGGGCTTGCCCTTGAATTCGTACTCCTTCCACACCGTCTCCCGCGTGAGGTGCTCCTCGTCCGTGCCCTCGACGACCACCTCGTGGCGGCGGCGGTTGATGCTGCCGAACGCGCCGTAGGTGTTGACGAGGTGGTAGGGGTTGAAGGACATGTTCATCCGCTGGTGGCGGGAGAGCAGGTTGCGCACCGGCCACCAGCTCAGGACGAGCACGAACACGGTGACGGCGAGGACGAGGACCTCGTACCAGACGGGCGCGCCGGGCCCGGGGGAGTGGCGCGGCAGGGAGAACAGCTCGGCGGCGGCGTTGCCGTCGACGGCGGACAGGGCGATGACGATCGTGATCCAGTTCAGCCAGGCGAAGTTGCCCGAGGCGACGAGCCAGAGCTGGGTGACGATGATCAGTCCCGCCGCCACGCTCGCCGCGGGCTGCGGCAGGAACAGCCCGAAGGGCACGATCAGCTGGGCCACGTGGTTGGCGCCGGTCTCCACGCGGTGCAGGGGCCGCGGCAGCCGGTGGAAGAACCAGCTCAGCGGCCCCGGCATGGGCTGCGTCTCGTGGTGGTAGTAGAGGCAGGTCAGATCGCGCCAGCAGGGATCGCCGCGCCATTTGATCAGCCCCGCGCCGAACTCGACGCGGAAGACCAGCCAGCGCAGCAGCCAGAGCACCAGGACGGGCGGGTCCGTACGGGCGTTGCCCAGGAAGACGGCCAGGAAGCCCGTCTCCAGCAGCAGCGACTCCCAGCCGAAGGAGTACCAGGTCTGCCCCACGTTGACGATCGACAGGTACAGCACCCACAGCACCGCCCACATCGCCATCGCCGCCCCCAGCGGCACCGCGTCGGCGGCGCCGGCGACGATCGCGGCGGACAGCAGGGCGCCGGCCCAGGCCCACGCGGCGAAGAAGCGGTCCGAGTAGTGGAGGTGGAAGACGCTGGGCGTCCGGCGCAGCGGCACGAACCGCACGAACCGCGGCACCGGCAGCATCCCCCGCTCCCCGATGAGCGCGCGGAACTGCACGGCCGCCGACAGGAAGGCCACCAGGTAGACGACGGCGAGCATGCGCTGCAGCACCAGCCGGCTGAGCCAGTACCCGGATGCCGTGAACCACTCCATCCCCGCGCTCCTCGGATTTCCGGCGGCCCTGGATTCCACGGTGACCCCTACCCGGCGTCCGCACACTCCGTACCGCTTCGGGCCGTGCCGTCACCCTGCGCAGTCGCATCGAATAAACGGGCAAATGGTGGCAGAGTGTCCCTATGGTTGATCGGGGAGCGGCTGACCGGGACACGACACCGGCCGCCGCACCGATGCCGGACGCCGCAGCGAAGCCGGACCCGTCCCTGCCGGACGACTGGCCCGCGGGCCCGGGGCTGAGCCTCGCCCTCAACCGCATGGGCAGCTTCGACTGGGACCTCGACAGCGGCCGGCTGCACCTGGACCCCGGGGCGCTCGCCGTCCTGCGGATGCGCCCCGAGGAGTTCGACGGGGACCCCACCTCGCTCGTCGGGCCGGTGCCGCGTGCCGAGAGCGCCCGCCTCGACGCCCTGATCTCCACGGCCCTCAAGGACGGCAGCGACTCCTACGGCGCCTACTTCCGCGTCCGCACCGCCGACGGCTCCCTGTGCTGGACCCACACCCAGGGCTTCATCCGGCGCGACGAGCAGGGCCGCCCCAGCCGCGTCATCGGCATCCTCCGCGACGCCACCGAGGAGCTCGGGCACTCCGCCCGGCCGTCCGGGCCCGAGGAGGTCCACCGCCACCAGACCAGCGTCGTCGAGCGGACCACCGCCGCCCTCGCGCACGCCAGGACGGTCCAGGACGTCATCGACTTCTTCAAGGACCCCCGGTCCGTGGAGCACCTGGGGTCCGACCTCCTCGTCCTCGGCCTCGTCGAGGCCGGGCGCGTCCACCTGGTCGCCGAGGGCCCCTCGGAGCACTACATCCCCGGCACGCTCTACACCCGCATCGACGACAACCTCCCCATGAGCGAGGTCATCCGCACCGTCACCCCGCGTTTCATCGAGTCCCGCGAGGAGTGGGCCGCCTGCTACCCCTGGCTGTGGGACAACATCACGGGCATCGGCATCTGCTCCGCCGCCTATCTGCCGCTCGTCGCCCAGGGCCGGCCCATCGGCGCCCTCGGCATCCTCTACCGGGACACCCGCGGCTTCACCCAGCAGGAGCGCAACCTCTTCATCGCCCTGGCCAGCAGCCTCGCCCAGGCCATCGCCCGGGCCATGCTCTTCGACCAGGAGCACGACCTCGCCGAGGGTCTGCAGCAGGCCATGCTGCCGCGCCGCATCCCCGACATCCCCGGCGCGCAGATCGCCGTCCGCTACCGCTCCGCCCGCATGGGCCGCGACGTCGGCGGCGACTGGTACGACGTGGTGCCGCTGCCGGGCGGCCGGGTCGGGGCCGTCATCGGCGACGTCCAGGGACACGACACCCAAGCCGCCGCCGTGATGGGCCAGTTGCGCATCGTACTGCGGGCCTACGCCACCGAGGGGCACGCCCCGGGCACCGTGATGGCCCGCGCCTCCACCTTCCTGCACGAACTGGACACCGACCGCTTCGCCACCTGCTTCTATGCCGAGGCCGACCTCTCCACCGGCGTCGTCCAGCTCGTGCGCGCCGGGCACATCGACCCGCTGCTGCGGCACGCCGACGGCACCTGCCGGCGGCTGCCCGTCGCCGGCGGGCTGCCGCTGGGCCTCTCGGCCGAGTTCGGGCCGCTCGACTACCCCGTGACGACCATGGAGATGGACCCGGGGGAGACCCTGCTGATGTTCACCGACGGCCTGGTCGAGGAGCCCGGCGCCGACCTCGACGAGGGCATGCAGAAGCTCGCGGCCGTCATCCGCGACGGACCCTACGAACTGCAGAGCCTGGCCGACCGGCTGTGCGAGACCAGCGGCGAGCGCATCGGCGAGGACGACATGGCCGTGCTGCTGCTGCGCCGTCACGGCGAGCCCGTCCGCGGCGGCGGCCGGCTCCAGCAGCACATCGCCCCCGCCGACCCCGAGGCCCTCTCCGCCGCCCGCCACATGATCCGCGCCGCCGTGCGGGCCTGGGGTGCCCGGGAGCGCTCGGACGAAATCGAGCTGGTCGCCGACGAGTTGGCCACCAACGCCCTGCTGCACACCGAGGGCGCCGCCGTGGTGACGATCCGTATGATCACCGGCCCGCAGCGCCGGGTGCGCGTCGAGGTCGAGGACAAGTCCAGTGTGCTGCCGCGGCGCAGGGAGCCCGGCGAGTCGGGGGTGTCGGGCCGGGGGCTGCTGCTGGTCGACCGGCTCGCCGACGTGTGGGGCGTGGAGCCGCGCGGTACGGGCAAGTCGGTGTGGTGCGAGTTCGTCGTGCCGGGGCGGCACGAACGCGCCCCGTAAGGGCCCCGGATCCCCGGGGCGGTGCGTCGGCTGCGGGCCGGCGGTGGCTGGTCGCGCCCACGCGGCAGAGCCGCATATCGATACAGCCCCGCGCCTCTTACGGGGCGCGATTGAAGTACCGCGACCCCGTAGGGGTGCGGGGAACTGCGCGAGCAACCACACACAACCCGCAGTCGCATGAACACGGAAGAGGCCAAGGTCACAGCCCTTGCCCCTGCTGCGGTGAGCACCGGCTCGCCTAGCCTTCGGAGCATGACGGTCCTGCCTGATGATGGCTTCTCCCTGGCCGCCGAGTTCCCGGATGCGACCCGCGGGCAATGGCAGCGTCTTGTCGAAGGCGTGCTGAGCAAAGCGGGCACCGACGCGGCGGGGGCGGCGGCCGAGGACGTGCTGGCCACCGCGCTCCAGGACGGGCTCACCACGTGCCCGCTCTACACCGCCGAGAACGGCGCGGGCGCGGCCGGCCACCCGGGCTTCCCGCCGTTCGTGCGCGGCGGCCGGGCGGGGGCAACGGCCGTCTCCGGCTGGGACGTACGCCAGCAGCACCGCGAGTCCGACCCCCGCAAGGCCAACGAGGCCGTCCTGGCCGACCTGGAGAACGGGGTCACCTCCCTCTGGCTGACCGTCGGCCCCACGGGACTTCCCGTCTCCGGCCTGACCACCGCCCTGGAGGGCGTCTACCTCGACCTGGCCGCCGTCGTCCTCGACGCCGGCGCGGAGACCGGGCCCGCGGCCGAGGCCCTGCTGCGGCTCTGCGACGAGCGCGGCGTCCCCCGCACAGCCCTCACCGGCAACCTGGGCGCCGACCCGCTGGGCACCCTGGCCCGTACCGGACAGGACGACGACGGATCCGCCGCCGCACTGGCCGCCCGCTGCGCCCGCGAACTCCCCGGCCTGCGTGCCCTGACCGTCGACGCCCTGCCCTACCACGACGCCGGCGGCTCGGCCGCCGAGGAGCTCGGCTGTTCCCTCGCCACCGGCGTCGCCTACCTGCGCGCCCTCACCGACGCCGGGCTCACCGTCGACGAGGCCTGCGGCCAGCTGGAGTTCCGCTACGCGGCCACCGCCGACCAGTTCCTCACCATCGCCAAGTTCCGCGCCGCACGGCGGCTGTGGGCCCGGGTGGCCGAGGCCAGCGGCGCCGCCGCGGCGGCCGGTGCGCAGCGCCAACACGCCGTCACCTCCGCAGTGATGATGACCCGTCGGGACCCGTGGGTGAACATGCTGCGCACCACGGTCGCCTGCCTCGGCGCGGGCGTCGGCGGCGCGGACGCCGTCACCGTGCTGCCCTTCGACGCGGCCCTCGGACTGCCCGACGCCTTCGCCCGCCGGATCGCCCGCAACACCTCCGCCGTCCTGCTGGAGGAGTCCCACCTCGCGCGCGTCATCGACCCGGCGGGCGGCTCCTGGTACGTCGAGAGCCTGACCGACCGACTGGCGCACGCGGCCTGGGACTGGTTCCAGGAGATCGAGCGCGCCGGGGGACAGGAGGCCGCCCTGCGCTCGGGCCTGGTGGCCGACCGGCTCGCCGCCACCTGGCGCAGCCGCTCCGCCGACCTCGCCACCCGCCGCGAACCCATCACCGGCGTCAGCGAGTTCCCCCACCTCGGCGAGCAGCCGGTGCACCGCGAACCCGCCCCCGCCACGCCACCCGGCGGGCTGCCGAGGGTGCGCCGCGACGAGGCCTACGAGGCCCTGCGGGCCCGCTCCGACGCCCACCTGGACACCACGGGCTCCCGGCCCCGCGTCTTCCTCGCCGCCCTCGGCCCGGCCGCCGCGCACACCGCGCGGGCCGGCTTCGCCGCCAACCTCTTCCGGGCCGGCGGCATCGAGCCCGTCCACGAACCGGCCACCGTCGACGCCGCGACCGTCGCCGAGGCCTTCGCCCGCAGCGGCGCGAGCATCGCCTGCCTGTGCTCGGGCGACAAGCTGTACGCCGAGCAGGCCGAGGACGTCGCCGCGGCGCTCAAGTCCGCAGGCGCCGTCCGGGTGTTCCTCGCCGGGCGGCCGGGCACGGAGCAGCGGGAAGCATATGTACGAGCCGGAGTCGACGAGTTCGTCTTCGCGGGCGGCGACGCGGTCGCCGTGCTCTCCTCCGTCCTCGACCGCATGGGAGTGGCGTGATGCGGATTCCTGACTTCTCCGGCATCGGCCTCGGTCCGGCCGCCGCCTCCGCGGACCACGCCGCCTGGCGCTCCGCCCTGAAGGAGCACACCGGCCACAGCGCCGAGGACCTGGTCTGGGAGACCCCCGAGGGCATCGGCGTCAAGCCGCTCTACACCGCCGAGGACCTGCACGGGCTGGACTTCCTCGGCACCTACCCGGGCATCGCGCCCTACCTGCGCGGCCCGTACCCGACGATGTACGTCAACCAGCCCTGGACGATCCGCCAGTACGCCGGATTCTCCACCGCCGAGGAGTCCAACGCCTTCTACCGGCGCAACCTGGCGGCCGGCCAGAAGGGCCTGTCCGTCGCCTTCGACCTGCCGACCCACCGCGGCTACGACAGCGACCACCCGCGCGTCACCGGCGACGTCGGCATGGCGGGCGTCGCCATCGACTCGATCTACGACATGCGGCAGCTCTTCGACGGCATCCCGCTGGACCGCATGAGCGTGTCGATGACGATGAACGGCGCCGTCCTGCCCGTCCTCGCGCTCTACATCGTCGCCGCCGAGGAACAGGGCGTACCGCCCGAGAAGCTGGCCGGGACCATCCAGAACGACATCCTCAAGGAGTTCATGGTCCGCAACACCTACATCTATCCGCCCCGGCCCTCGATGCGGATCATCTCCGACATCTTCGCGTACACCTCGCAGAAGATGCCGCGCTACAACTCCATCTCCATCTCCGGCTACCACATCCAGGAGGCCGGGGCCACGGCCGACCTGGAGCTGGCCTATACCCTCGCCGACGGCGTCGAGTACCTGCGGGCCGGACTCGGCGCGGGGCTCGACGTGGACGCCTTCGCGCCCCGCCTGTCGTTCTTCTGGGCCATCGGCATGAACTTCTTCATGGAGATCGCCAAACTGCGCGCCGCCCGGCTGCTGTGGGCCCGGCTGGTCAAGCAGTTCGACCCGAAGAACACCAAGTCGCTCTCCCTGCGCACCCATTCGCAGACCTCCGGCTGGTCGCTGACCGCCCAGGACGTCTTCAACAATGTGGCCCGCACCTGCGTGGAGGCCATGGCCGCGACCCAGGGCCACACCCAGTCGCTGCACACCAACGCCCTCGACGAGGCGCTCGCCCTGCCCACCGACTTCTCCGCCCGCATCGCCCGCAACACCCAGCTGCTGCTCCAGCAGGAGTCCGGGACCTGCCGGGTCATCGACCCGTGGGGCGGCAGCGCCTACGTCGAGCGGCTCACCCACGACCTCGCCCGCCGCGCCTGGCAGCACATCGAGGAGGTCGAGGCGGCCGGCGGCATGGCCCAGGCCATCGACGCGGGCATCCCCAAGCTGCGCGTCGAGGAGGCCGCGGCCCGCACCCAGGCCCGCATCGACTCCGGCCGTCAGCCGGTCATCGGCGTCAACAAGTACCGCGTCGACAGCGACGAACAGATCGAGGTACTCAAGGTCGACAACTCCTCCGTGCGCGCCCAGCAGATCGAGAAGCTGCGGCGGCTGCGCGCCGAGCGCGACGAGGCGGCCTGCCAGGACGCCCTCGACGCCCTGACCCGCGCCGCCGGTTCGGAGCCCGGTCCCGGTCTCGACGGCAACCTGCTCGCCCTCGCCGTGGACGCGGCCCGCGCCAAGGCCACCGTGGGCGAGATCTCGGACGCCCTGGAGAAGGTGTACGGGCGGCACGCCGGGCAGATCCGTACGATCTCCGGTGTGTACCGCGAGGAAGCCGGAGCATCGACCGGAGTCGAGCGCACCCGCGCGCTGGTCGAGGCCTTCGAGCAGGAGGAGGGCCGCCGCCCTCGCATCCTGGTCGCCAAGATGGGCCAGGACGGCCACGACCGCGGCCAGAAGGTCATCGCCACCGCCTTCGCCGACCTCGGCTTCGACGTCGACGTCGGCCCGCTCTTCCAGACCCCGGCCGAGGTCGCCCGGCAGGCGGTGGAGGCCGACGTGCACATCGTCGGCGTCTCCTCGCTGGCCGCCGGCCACCTCACGCTCGTGCCGGCGCTGCGTGAGCAACTGGCCGAGCAGGGACGGGAGGACATCATGATCGTCGTCGGCGGGGTCATCCCGCCGCAGGACGTCCCCGTCCTCCTGGAGATCGGCGCCGCCGCGGTCTTCCCGCCCGGCACGGTCGTCCCGGACGCCGCCCACGACCTGCTGAAGACCCTCGCCGGGGTCCTCGGCCACGAGCTGTGAGCGCCCATGGCGCGCACGATTGACATCGACGCGTACGTCAAGGGCGTGCTCGACGGCAAGCGGGCCGCCGTCGCGCGGGCCATCACCCTCGTCGAGTCGACACGGGCCGACCACCGTGCAGCCGCCCAGCGGATGCTGACCGAGCTGCTGCCGCACACCGGTGCGGCGCGCCGGATCGGCATCACGGGCGTGCCGGGCGTGGGCAAGTCGACGTTCATCGACGCCTTCGGCACGATGCTCACCGGGTTCGGCCACCGGGTCGCCGTGCTGGCCGTGGACCCGTCCTCCGGCCGGACCGGCGGCAGCATCCTGGGCGACAAGACCCGCATGGAGCGGCTCGCCGTCGACCCCGCGGCCTTCGTCCGGCCCTCGCCCAGCGCGGGCACCCTGGGCGGGGTCGCGCGGGCCACCCGCGAGGCCATGGTGGTGATGGAGGCGGCCGGTTACGACGCGGTGCTCGTCGAGACCGTGGGCGTCGGCCAGTCGGAGACCGCCGTGGCCGGCATGGTCGACACCTTCCTGATGCTCACCCTCGCCCGCACCGGCGACCAGCTCCAGGGCATCAAGAAGGGCGTCCTCGAACTCGCCGACGTCGTCGCCGTCAACAAGGCGGACGGCCCCCACGAGCGCGACGCCCGGGCCGCGGCACGCGAACTGGCCGGGGCCCTGCGCCTGTTGCAGGCGCCGGACGCCTCCTGGAACCCGCCCGTGCTGACGTGCAGCGCGCGCGAGAACACCGGGCTGGACACCGTGTGGGAGCGGATCGAGCAGCACCGCCGGGTGCTGTCCGCGACGGGCGGGCTGGACGGGCGGCGCCGCGCGCAGCAGGTGGAGTGGACGTGGTCCATGGTCCGCGACCAGCTGCTGTCCGAGCTGCACGGCCACCCCGAGGTGCGGCGGCTGGGGCCGGATCTTGAACGGCAGGTGCGTGAGGGTACGTTGCCGGCCGGCGTGGCAGCGGAGCGCTTGCTGCGGGCCTTTCGCGGCGCCCCGTAAGGCGCCCCGTAGGGGCGCGGGGCGGCTCCGCCGCGTGGGCGCGATCAGCCACCGCCGGCCTGCAGCCGACGCACCACCCCGGGGGTCCGGGGCGGAGCCCCGAGAACGTCGACTGCGGGCGCGTCGTGGCCGGTCGCGCCCACGCGGCGGAGCCGCACGTCGATACAGCCCCGCGCCCCTTACGGGCGCGGCCCCTCAATCGGCGAGGTACGTCGCGGCCTGCGTCAGGTACAGCCGCGCGTACGCACCATCGCGCGCCATGAGATCCCGGTGGCTGCCCTCCTCGACGATGCGGCCCCGGTCGAGGACGTAGATGTGGTCCGCCGCGCGGATGCTGGAGAAGCGGTGGGAGATCAGCACGACCGTGCGCCCGGCGCACAGCGCCCGCATGCGGGCGAACAGGGCGGCCTCGGCCTGGGCGTCGAGGGCGGCCGTGGGTTCGTCCAGGATGACGAACGGTGCGTCGCGGTAGAACGCCCGGGCCAGGGCGAGGCGTTGCCACTGCCCTCCGGACAGGTCGGTGGCCCCGGTGAACTCCTTGCCGAGCCGGGTGGCGTAGCCGTCGGGCAGCGCGGCGAGGAAGGCGTCGGCACCGGCGGCCAGGGCCGCGTGGCGGGCGCGGTCCGTCGTGCCGGGGAGGTCGGGGCGGCCCAGGGTGATGTTCTCCTCGGCGGTGAACTTGTACCGCACGAAGTCCTGGAAGACCACGGCCGTCCGCTCCCGCAGCACGGCGGGGTCGGGGACCGGCTCGCCGTCCAGCAGCAGCCGGCCGTGCTGCGGGGTGTAGAGGCCGCAGAGGAGCTTGGCCAGAGTGGTCTTGCCCGAGCCGTTGGCCCCTGCCAGGGCGACGGTCCGGCCCGCCGGCAGGGTCAGGTCGACCCCGCGCAGGGCCGGTGCCGCCGCGCCGGGGTAGGTGAAGGTGATCCCGCGCGCCTCCAGGACGCGGAAGGCGGGCGGTGAGGGCAGAGCCGCGGCCGCGGCGGCGCGGGGCAGCGCCGGGTTGCCGGAGGGTGCGAAGGCGCGCAAGTCGTCCAGATAGAGGATCTGTTCGCCGGTCGTGGACAGCAGGTCGCCCAGGTACTGGGCCCGGGTGCCGAGCAGGAGCAGGGCCATGAGCGCGGTCGCCGCGGTCGCCCCGCTCAGCAGGCCGGTGCGGGCCAGCCACAGCAGCAGGCCGAGCAGACCGGCGGCGGCGAGGTCGGAGGACAGCCGGGCCAGCGCCTGCCGGCCCGCCAGCAGCCGGGCGAGCGAGGCCTCCTGGGCGATCTCGGCCTCGTACCGCTCGGACCAGCGGCGGCGCAGCGCCGGGCCGATGCCGAACGCGCGGATCTCCGGGGCCTCTTCGCGGCCGGTCAGCAGTTGTTCGGCGTACTGCCGCACCCGTCGGTTCTCCGCCAGGCTCAGGTGCAGGTCGTGGCGGGCCCGGCGGACGCGCCGCGCGTTGCGCAGCACCGGCAGGGCGATCAGCAGCAGCGAGGGCAGCAGCCACCACGCGAGGACCGCGAACGACACGGCCACCGCGAGCAGGGAGACGGCGGTCCGGACCAGGCTGGTGAGCGTGACCACCAGCAGCAGCGGCTGGAAGCGGGAGGCGGACACGGCGCGCTGCAGGCGGTCGTGGAAGTCCGGTTCCTCGAACGTGGCCAGGTCGGCGTTCAGGGCGGCGTCCAGGACCTGTTGGGTGGCCAGCCGGTCCACGTTCAGCCGCAGCACCCGCTGCACGTTCTGGACGACGACCCGCAGCAGCCCGCCGGCCAGTGCCATCGCGGCCACCCCGGCCACGGCCCCGGCGGAGGGCAGCAGCCGCCCGGCGAGCCCTGCGCCGCCGGCCCAGGGAGTGGCCCGGGCCAGGGTCCGCTGGGTCGCCAGCAGGGCCACGCCGAGTCCGGCGCCCTGCACCAGCTGGATCCCCAGCACCAGGCTGAGCCGCCGGGCGTCGGCCCGCCAGGCCAGCGCCACGGTGAACGCCGCCACGGCCGCCACCTGCCGGACCGGCCGCCGCAGTGGTGCGGGCGGCGGCGGGTCGGCCGCCGTGCTCGCCGCGGTCGTGCCGGTGGATGCGGTCGTGGTGGCCGTCATGGCCGTAAAACTGCGCGCTACAAGAGAAGTTGACAATCGAACAGGCTGCGGAGATATTGCCGCACCCCCCGGTGCAGGAACGATACTTCGAACATCCCCGTCCGCTCCGTCCGCCCCCACCGGGAGGAGACCGGAATGCTCCACGGCATCGATGTCAGCAGTCACAACAGCGTGAACTACTCCGTCAGCGGAGTGGACTTCGTCTTCGTGAAGGTCACCGAGGGCACGTCCTACGTCAACCCGAAGTGGGTGGCGCAGCGCAACCGGGCCCGCGACCACGGGCTCGTCGTCGGCTACTACCACTTCGTCACCGCGGGCTCCATGTCCGCCCAGTGCCGCTACTTCCTCGACAAGATCGCCTTACGGAAGGGCGACGTCCTGGCCCTGGACTGGGAGGACTCCGGCGTCTCCGGCCACGACAAGGACCGCTGGCTCGCCGACGCCAGGGCCAAGGCCCCCGGGCACCGGGTCGTGCTGTACTGCAACCGCGACTACTGGTTCCACCGGGACACCACCGACAATGCGGGAGACGGTCTGTGGATCGCCGACCCCGACCACTCGGCGGGGCACCCGGGCGTGCAGCACGCGTGGACGTTCCACCAGTACAGCGAGTCCGGCGGCATCGACCACAACGTCGCGCACTTCAACAGCCGTGCCGCGCTGCGGGCGTGGGCCGACAAGGCGGCCGCGGTACCGGAGGAGCCCGCCCCCGCCGGCTGAGGCGGCCCGCCTCACGCCGCCGTCCCCAGCCCGGCCCGCACCGCCTCCACCCAACGCGCCCGCAGTGCCTCGTACTCGGCGCGCTCCTCGCGCGTCAGCGCACGGTCGCGGCGCGCCGAGAGGAACGCACGGATCTCGGCGTTGAGCGCGGCCGCGTCGCGGCGCGCGGGGGAGTCGGAAGGGGAGGGCATGCTCATGAGCGTAGGACGGGGCACTGACAACGGCCCCCGCGCGCGGGGGCCGTCGCCGGCCGTCAGCCCACCAGGTCCAGCACCGGCCGCAGCCCGTCGGGCCGTTCCGTGACCGGAAGGTGCTCCACCAGCCGCACCGCGCACCCCACGTCCGCCGCCCCCGCATCCGCGCGCGGGTCGTCGCCGACCATGAGCGCCTCGGCGGGCGGGAGGTGCAGGGCGGCGCACGCCGCCTCGAACAGCCGCGGGTCGGGCTTCTGCACGCCGTGCTCGTAGGACAGGACGTACGCGTCCACCAGTTCGTCGAGACCGTGCGCGCGGAAGACCGGCCGCAGGTCCCAGCCGATGTTGCTCACGACGGCCGTCCGCACGCCCCGCCGGCGCAGCGCGGCCAGCACGCCGGCCGCGTCGGGGTACGGGAGCCACGCGGCGGGCTCCATGTGGCGTGCGTAGAGCGCGTCGTGGAGCCGCGGACCGGGCACCGGCACCTCGCGGGCCAGCCCCGTGTACGCGGCGCGGTGGTCCTCCGCGCTCGTGTCCCGCTGCGCCCACGCCGCGGCGAGATGCGCCGGCACGGCCCGCGGGAGCCGGCCGCCGGGCTGCGCCCCCGCCTCCTCCAGTCGCCGGGCCAGCACCTGCAACTCGTCCTCGCTCAGGGGTGTTTCCTCCTGGCCGAGGGCCGCCCGCAGCCACGACTCGGCGGACTCGATGCGGAAGAGGGTTCCGGAGAAGTCGAAGAGCACACCTTTGACGGTCATGGGACCAGTCTCCCCGGCCGGCTGCGCCGGTCCGGCCGTGGGGTGCCGCGACGTCCGATGCCGGCCGAGACCTGCGGTAACCGCTCCGGACCGCTCCTGATCGTTTTCGGACAATCGACTTCCGGGGTGATTGAAAGGGGATGGGCAGGGCAGTGCTTTTGGGGCCGCCGAGGCGCCGTTGACGGTTGTGGTCATCGGTTCCCAGCTTTGGCGACGGCGCCCTTCGATTCCCGTACGGGTTCTCGAAAGGCGTCGGCACAACGTCCCGAAGTGAGGTAATGCGCAATGGACATTGGCATGTCCGTCGAGGACCGGGAGAATTTTCTCGCCGGTCTGCACGTCGGAGTTCTGGGAGTGGACGATCCGCGGGGTGAGAGCGCGCCCTTGCTCGTGCCGGTCTGGTACGACTACCGCCCCGGCGGAGAGGTGATCGTCCAGACCGGGCGGGATTCGGTGAAGGGCCGGCTCGTCCGTGAAGCGGGCCGGTTCAGCCTGTGCGTGCAGGACGAGACGGCGCCGTACCGGTACGTGAGCGTGGAAGGGCCGGTCGTGGCCGTCGAGGATCCCGTGCCTCCGGCCGACCGGGACGCCCTGGCGCACCGGTACCTGGACGCGGAGACGGCGCCCGCCTATCTGGAGGCCAATCGCCACCAGCTGGCCGAGGACATTCTCCTGCGCATGCGGCCGCAGCGGTGGCGCACTGCCGATTTCTCGGCGTTCGCGGCGGAGTTCAGCTGAGCCGCGCCGGAATGCCGCGGAACGCACGACAGTCCATCACCGGAAACAGGCAGTACGGGAGAGTGTCCACCTTGGTGTCGCTCGACACGACCGCATGTCCCGAGCCGGCTCTGCACGCCGGACGGGGTATGCGCGCAGAAGAATCGCGAAATCCGCAGGACTTATGGGACGCAGGACAATCCTGCGCACCGGACCGGCTGTTGCACGAGGTGTTCGACGCCCGCGCGGAACGCCGTCCGCGCGCGACGGCCGCAGTGCACCACGGCCGGGCCCTGACCTACGGCGAGCTCAAGGACCGGTCCGACGCACTGGCCGGCCGGCTGCGCGACGCCGGTGTCCGGCCCGGCGACAACGTCGGCGTGTACGGCGGCCGTTCCCTGGACGCGCTGGTCGGCTTCCTCGGCGTGCTCAAGGCGGACGCCGCCTACGTCCCCCTCGACGACACGTTCCCGCCCCAGCGGCTGCAGGCCATGGCCGAGGACGCCGGAGTGCACACGGTCGTGACGCTCCCGGGCGGCGTCTGGCGCCTCCGGCGGGTGCGCACCCGGGTCGAACTCGACGGCCCGGCAGCCGCCCGGCCGGCGCCCGCCGAGGACGCGGTGCACCGGCCCGGCCCGGACGGCCGCGCCTACGTGATGTTCACCTCCGGCTCGTCCGGCCGCCCCAAGCCGGTGGCGATACCCCACCGCGGCGTGCTCCGGCTGGCCGCGTCCGACCTGGTCACCCAGCGGCCGCGGCCCGGGGACCGGGTGCTCCACGCCTACGGCCTGTCCTCGGACGCCTCCACCATCGAGATCTGGTCCGCCCTGCTCGCCGGCGCCTGCCTGGTCCTGGTGGACCGCGAGGAACTGCTGTCCCCCGCCGCCCTGGAGGCCCGCCTCCTGGAGGACCGGGTCACCATCGCCTACCTGACCACCGGGGTGTTCCACCACGTGGCGCGCACCCGGCCGCACGCCCTGCGGACGCTGCGGTTCGTCTCGGCGGGCGGCGAGGCGATGGCCCCGGACCTGGCCCGCGCCGTGCTGGACGCCTGCCCGGACACCACGGTGGTCAACTTCTACGGCCCGACCGAGAACAGCGTCGTGTCGACCGCCCACCTGGTGCACGACGTGCCGGCCGGCGCCACCGCCGTGCCCATAGGCCGCCCGCTGGAGAACTCCTCGTGCCACGTGCTGCGCGAGGACGGCACCGCCGCGGACCCGGGAGAGGAGGGCGAACTGTTCGTCGGCGGGGACGGGTTGGCCCTGGGGTACTTCGGCGACGCGGAACTGACCGCCGAACGCTTCGTCGCCGACCCCTTCGAACCCGGCGCCCGCCTGTACCGCACCGGTGACCGCGCCGTCCGGCGCGAGGACGGCGTGCTGGAGTACCGCGCGCGGGCCGACCGGCAGGTCAAACTCCGCGGACACCGCATCGAACTGGACGAGGTCGAGGCCCGCATCCGCGCGGACGACACGGTCGGCGAGGCCGTCGTCGAACTGGACGGCGACCTGCTGACCGCCTACGTGACGCCGGCCCGTCCGGGCACCGCCGTGCCCGTCGACAGCGTCCGCAAACAGCTCGCCGCCTGGCTGCCCGCCGCCGCGGTGCCGTCCCGGCTGACGGAGATCGCCGAGTTCCCGGTGACGTCCGCGGGCAAGGTCGACCGGAAGCGGCTGCGCGCACTGGCCGGCCCGGACGACGACCGACGGCCCGCCCCCGCACCGCTCTCCGGCCTGCACGCGACGCTGGCCGAGGTGTGGCAGACGGTCCTGGCGGTGCGCCCCGACCCCGGCGACGACTTCTTCGGTCTGGGCGGCGACTCGCTCCTCGCGGCGGAGGCCGTCACCCGCACCCTCACCGCGCTGGACCTCGACCCCCGGCACGGCAGCACGCTGATCCACGGCCTGCTGCGCCGTCCCACGCTGGACGGCTTCGCCTCCGCCGTCGCCGAGGTCCAGGGCAGGAACGATTCCGCCGAGGACCGTGCCGTGGACTTCCACGCCGAGGGCCGCCTCGGCCTCGACCTGCCGCCGCGGGAGGGGCCCGAACCCCGGTGGCAGCAGCCCCGGGACGTCCTGCTCACCGGCGCCTCCGGGTTCGTCGGCGCCTTCCTCCTCGACCGCTTCCTGCGCACCACCGGGGCCCGCGTCCACTGCCCCGTGCGCAGCCGCGACGAGGCGCACGCCCGGCACAAGGTGCTCCGGAACCTGGCCCGGTACGGCCTGGCCCGCCCCGAGGACGCCGACCGCATCGTGTGCTTCCCCGCCGACCTCGCCCGGCCCGGCCTCGGCCTGGACCCGGACCGCGCCGAGGAACTCGCCCGCACCCTCGACCTCGTGGTCCACTCGGCGGCGCAGGTCAACTTCCTCTACCCGTACGAGGCGCTGCGCAGCGCCAACGTCGACGGCACACGGGAGATCGTCCGGCTCGCGGCCCGCCGCGGGGTGCCGGTGCACTTCCTGTCGACCATCGCGGTGGTGGCCGGCTTCGGCACCGCGGGCGTCCGGCAGGTCGACGAGGACCTGCCGCTCGACCACGCCGACCGGCTCACCATGGGCTATGCCGAGAGCAAGTGGGTCGCCGAACAGGTCCTGCAGGACGCCGCCCGCCAGGGCGTGCCGGTGGCGGTCTACCGCCCGTACGAGATCACCGGCGACCGGCGCACGGGCGCCTGCAACACCGAGACCGCGATCTGCTCGCTGTTCAAGACCGTCGCCGAGACCGGGCTCGCCCCCGACATCCGGCTGCCGATGGACTTCGTCCCGGTGGACTACCTGGCCGACGCGATCGTGCACATCGCCACGACGCGGCCCGCGGCCGGCCGCACCTACCACCTGACCAACCCGCGCCCGGCGGACTTCCACGACATGCTCGGCCGCATGCGCGCGGCCGGTCACCCCGTTCGCGAACTCCCGTACGAGGAATGGGTGGAGGAGCTGGTCCGGCACGTGGCGGAGCACCCGACGAGCGCCACGGCCCCGTTCGTGTCGCTGTGCGTGGACCGCAGCAACAAGGCCGACATGTCGGTCAAGGAGATGTACTTCGAGGACACCTTCCCCGCCCTGGGCCGGGCCAACGTCGAACGCGACCTCGCCGGAAGCGGTTTGACGTGCCCGCCCGTGGATGCGGAGCTGCTGGACCGGTACCTGGAGTACTTCTACACGACCGGGTACCTGGAGCGGCCCGCGCCGTAACCGTCGATCCTGCCCGCCCACCGCCACGGTGGGCGGGCACCGTCGTCGATCTTCGGACACTTTCCGTGTCCCCGCCTGTGCGGAGAGCGGCAGCGGTGACGGTCGGTAACTTGCCTGCCGGGCAACGGTCATGCTGCGCCGCTGGTCACGCCCGGGTGCGTCATCCGGCCGCGATGGCGCGATCACGCCGCGTGGCCGCATGGCCGGAAAGGTGTCCGAGCGGACGAACGCCCGGTCGGGCCGGTCCATGATTCTCCCTTGTCCCGGCCACGGGGGAGTGCTGAGGCGGCCGGGACGTCCCTGGTCCCCGTGGCGCGGAGAGGTACATGCCGGTCGAGGTCGTTTTCTTCAATGTCGGGCAGGGCGACTGCACGCTGCTCTGGTTCTACGACCGGAGCAACAAGAACGTCGGCACGCACGCCGTGCTCATCGACTGTGGTTCGACCGAGCCGCTCGCCCCCCTCAACCCCGTCGCCACGCCGACGACGGCATCGGCCAAGGAGCAGATGGTCACCCGGCTGCAGGGCAAGCTCGACAAGTACCTCAGCCGTCTGCGCAATCCCTACACCCTGGACTGCCTGGTCGTCACCCATCCCGACGAGGACCACTTCAACCTGCTGGAGCGCGTCCTGCTGTCGGATCTGGACCCGCCCCAGCTGAAGTACACGATCCGGCAGGTCATGTACGCCCTCCACCCGCTGGACTACCGCGAACGCGGCGGGGACTTCCTGTGGACGCTGTTCCACCACTGGAAAACGTTCGCAGGGCCGAGCGGCCAACGGGTAATGAAACAACCCCAATTGGTGACGATGCCGTCGTCGCCGCAGTCCATGCTCTCCGGCACCAGGCCCCTGGGGGCCGACGTGCTCATGGTCGGAGGCGTGCTCGGGCCGGAGAACCTCAACGACGTGTACAAGTACGAGTCCGGCCCGAAGGAGGCCATCGCCAACGCCTCCAGCCTGGTGACCGTCGTCCAGGGCGAGCCGGACGCGCTCGGGAAGCGCCAGAAGGTGCTGCTCATGGCCGATGCCGTGACGCTCAACGAGCGCTACCTCGCGGGCACCGCGGACGCCCTGTGCCGCCGGGAGAGCAACCTGTGGCTCAAGATCGGGCACCACGGCAGCGTGACGTCCACGGACAACGCCTGGCTGGACCACACCACCCCCGACGGCCTCTTCGTCAGCACCGGCCCCAAGGCGTTCGGCGGCAAGACCGCGACGTGCACGCGCAGCAACATCACCAACCGGCTCCTTCCCCACTGGCAGACGGTGCGCACGGCGCACGGCATCCCGGCCCCCACGGCGAAGACCCCGGCCAACTGGGGCTACGTCGTGCAGGACGACACCGCCGGCCCCCGCGGCCCCTTCGTGCACCTCCCGGCGACCGACCCCCTGTTCAGTTCGATGGCCGTGCCGAACGCGACGGGCACGGCGACCGGATGGCGCGGCGTCGACTGGCACCTGCGGCTGGACGACGCGGCACCCGGTTCCTTCGAGATCTGGTACGAGTAGGAAGGGACCAGCCCAATGCCACTGAACACCACCGATCTGTGCGCCGCCCTGGAACAGGCCCGCAGCGACCGGCACCTCCGCGTCGAACCCGGATTCCTCCAACTGGACCTCGCACACGACCTGTTCGCCCGCTTCCTGCCCGACGCCGTGCTCGACGTCCAGGACGTCACGCTCGTCGACACCGACGGCCTCCGGGCCGCCGGCCGGGTCACGCTGACCGGCCAGGACGCGTCCACCGCGCACGTCGTGTTCCTCACGGACGCCACCGGCCAGACCGTCGAAGGCATCCGCATCGACGTCACCCTCCTCCCCGGCGGCGCCGTCCTGCCCGCCGAGCTCGCCCCGGTCCCCTCGGCGCTGGAGCGGATCGGCCTCGGCCCGGAGCACCTGGTGTTCGGGATCGAGCCCGGCGGCGACGCCGGTCCGCAGCCCGTCGTCGGCTGCGGCGTGGAACTGCTGTTCCCGGACAAACAGGCGACCACGAGGCCGTACATCTGGGGCTACCCGCCCGCGGACGACGGGCAGAGCTGGCGGCTCGCGGGCGAGTTCGGCACGGTGCCGCTGTCCGGACCGGACGCCCTGCGCCCCTGGGCCGACCTGCCCGGAGGCGGCTTCGACCTGCTTCCCGACGACGTGGTCCAGGGCGCGTCCTTCGGCCTGACCTCGCTCTCCCTCAGCTTCGCCCTCGACGAGCCGGAGGGCGGCGGCGCCCCGGCCGTCCGCTGGCTGGCCGCGGGCATGCGGCTCGAACTCGGCCACTCCTGGAAGCCGCTGCCCGGACTCGTCGAACTGGACGGCCTGTACGCGGACTTCTCCGTGGTGGACCCGCTGGGCAAGGCCTGCGCGGCAGCCGCCGTGCTCGGGGGACGCGTCACCCTCGCCGAGGACGTCGTGGTCGACGTCGGGGTGGACCTGCCCGGCAAGTCCCTCCACGGCTCCCTGATCGGCCCCCTGGCGCTCGGCGCCCTGCTCGCCCGGCGCTTCCCGGACGTACCCGTGCCCGACGGCCTCACGGTGACACGCCTCGCCGTCGGCGCCGAACTGGGCCACCCCGCCTGGGGCTACGGCATCGACGTGGACGTCAAGGACGTCTGGCACGTCAACGACGACATCACCCTGTCCGAGGTCACGCTGAGCCTGCTCCACGCGGGAGACACGACGTCCGCCGAGGCGAAAGCCACCTGGCAGCTCGGCGACGCGACCGTCGACGTCCACGGCACCTGGGCGACCGGCGCCGGCTGGCAGTTCGAGCTGGACGCCACCGACGTCGGCCTGGGCGACGCCTTCGCCGCGTTCGGGATCCAGGCGCCGCCGGTCCTCCAGGGCGTGACCGTCGAGCAGCTGACGGTCACGTACGACAGCGCGGTGAAGAAGTTCGGGCTGCACGCGAAGGCCGCGTTCCCGCTCGGTACCGCGGCGGCGGACCTCGACGTCACCGTGGAGCTCGCCAAGCGCACCGACGGCGAGCCCGGCTACGACCAGGAGTACGCGGGCACCCTCACCCTGGAGATCGCCGAGGGCCGCACGCTGACGTTCACCGTCAAGGACGTGCAGCAGGCCGAGTTCACGGCCACCTGCACCGACTCGAAGGGCGTCTCCTTCGCCGACCTCGCCCGCCTCCTCGGCGTCACCGACCCGTCCGCCAAGCAAGTACTGGACGTGCTCGGCACCCTGAACGGGATCACGGTCGCCTACGCCTCCGCCCGCAAGGCCATCGTGCTCGCCGCCGAGGAGACGAACGGCGGCTCGCTGGTCGTCGTCTCGGACAAGCCCGCCGAGGGCAGCCGGGCGTGGGCCGTCCGGGCCGGGCTGGGCCTGGACGCCCGGCTCTCCCACATCCCCCTGCTCCAGGGGCAGATACCCGACGCCGAGGACGTCGGCCTCTGCGGGCTCGGCGCCCTGGTAGCCTCCGAGAAGCTGGACGCCGCCCGGGTCACCGGGCTCAACAAGGCCCTGACCGCCGCCGACGCGAAGCTTCCCCGACTGCCCGCCGACGGGCTGGCCAAGGGCATGGCGTTCACGGTCGACCTCAAACTGCCGGGCCGCACCGGGACGACGTCGCTCCCCGTCCGTGGCGGCGGGCAGAGCGGTGACACCAAGGCCGTGGCAAGGACGTTCGCCCAGGACGGCGGCAGCAGCAGCCTCCCGCTGGTCGCCTGGATCGGCGTCCAGCGCTCCGCCGGCCCGCTCACCCTGCGCCGCGTCGGGGCCGGCTTCGCCGACGGCACCGTGTGGGTGCTCTTCGACGCCTCCCTCGGCATGGCCGGCCTCACCATCGGCGTGGACGGACTCGGCCTGGGCGTCGACCTGTCCACCGGGCACGTCCACTTCCGGCTCGACGGACTGAGCGTCGGCTACTCCCGCCCCCCGCTGGCGATCGAGGGCGCGCTCGTCGTCAAGGAGGACAAGGACTACGACCCGCTCGTCGAGGGCGTACTCGCCGTCCACGCCGAGGAGTTCGGCCTCACCGCCATGGGCGCGTACGCACGCCCCGTCGAGCACCCCGGCCAGCCGTCGTTCTTCGTCTTCGGCAGGGCGAACGGCGAATTCGGCGGGCCGCCGCCCGTCCAGATCACCGGCTTCTCCGCGGGCTTCGGGTTCAACACCGACCTGAGGCTGCCCGACGGCGACAAGGTGCTGGAGTTCCCGTTCCTCCAGGACCTCACGACCGCCGACCCGCTCCAGGTCCTGGAGAAGCTGATGGGCGGGGACGACCCCTGGGTGCGCCCGGCGAGCGGCGAGGTGTGGTTCGCGGCCGGACTGGACTTCAAGGTCTTCGAGTTCCTCGCCGGGCAGGCGCTGCTGGTCCTGGAGGTCGGCGACGACTTCGCGGTGGCGGTGCTCGGCACGGCCGCGGCGCAGTTCCCCAAGGAGGGGACCCCGTACGCGAGCGTCCGGCTGGGGCTCTCCGCCAAGTACCGGGCCGGCGAGGGCATCCTGAAGGTGACCGCGCAGCTCGCGCCCGGCTCGTTCCTCCTCGACGAGAACTGCGTGCTCACCGGCGGCTTCGCGCTCTACACCTGGTTCGAGGGCGCGCACGCCGGGGACTTCGCCTTCACCCTGGGCGGATACCACCCCAAGTACCCGGTGCCCGCGCACTATCCGCAGGTGCCCCGGCTCGGCTTCTCCTGGCCGGTCACCTCGGAACTGACCATCGGCGGCGGCTCGTACTTCGCCCTCACCCCGGGCGCCATCATGGCCGGCGGTGCGCTGGACGTGAACTACCGCGCCGGCGACCTGCACGCCTGGCTCACGGCGTACGCCGACCTCCTCATCGAATGGGCGCCGTTCCACTTCGAGGCGGACATCGGCATCGGCATCGGCGTCAGCTACGTCCTCGACCTGGGCCTGTTCCGCGAGACGATCAGCGTCGAGGTCGGCGCCTCGCTGAAGCTGTGGGGACCGCCGACGGCCGGTGAGATCACCGTCCACCTCTGGTTCATCTCGTTCACCATCGGCTTCGGCGACGACAGCGGCCGCGACGCCAAGGCCGCCGACTGGAAGGACGTGGCCAAGCAGCTTCCCGCCAAGGAGGACGCCGTCCGGCTGGTGCCCCGGGAGGGGCTGATGCCCGCCGAGGACGAGGGCGGGATGTGGGTGGTGACCCCCGGCGCCTTCTCGTTCGCCGTCCGCACGGCCGTCCCGCTCTCGAAGCTGAGCCTGGCGAAGAACTCCGGCGCCTCCCAGGACATCCCGGGCGCGGCGGTCAACATCCGCCCCTGCCGCGACGGCGGCAAGGACCTGGACTCGACCCTCACGGTCACCCTGCGCAAGGGCGCGGACGTCCACGACCTCAGCACCTGGTACGCCGGTGACACGGCGCAGAACCGGGCGAGTCTGCCCGCCGCCCTGTGGGGAGCCTACGACGGCAAGCTGACGGTGAACAGCGCGCAGCAGGTGGACGGCGGGCTGACGGGTGTCGACCTGCGGCTGCCGCTGCCCGAACAGCACAGCACGACCGGACACATCAAGGCCGGGACGATCGCGTTCGACGACCGGACGCCGGACGGCATCCTGCCGCTGCGGAAGCCCGCTGCCGCTGCGCTGCCGACGGCGGCGGTCCTCTTCGCCCGCACCGCACCGGTGCAGCCGAAGGTGGGCGCGATCACCGGCGGCATGACCGGCACCCTGGTCGACCAGTCCCGCGACCGGCTCTTCGCCGCCATGGACTACCTGGCGGTGAGCCCCGGCACCAACGAGCGGCTGACCGCCACCGACGGACTGGTGGCCGGTGACATCGACGCGCAGCCGGACCACTCCATTCCGGGCACGCCGACCGCGAGCGAACGGCTCTATGTGCTGGGCGAGTCGAGGACGGTGACGCCGGTCGACGCGGAGAGCCTGACGCCGTACGAGCCGGTGACGCTCGGCCTCCAGGGTGTTCCGCCCTGCCTGGCCGTCGGCGCCGACGGGCGTCGTCTCGTCGCCGTGGACGCCCATCAGGGCGTCGACATCCGCGACATCTCCGCCAACCCGCCGGGGGCGGCCCCCTCGCTGATCACGCAGCAGATCTGGATGGACCTGGGTCCTCGTGGTCTGTCGGTGTCGCCCGACAACAAGTGGGCGTACGCGGCCTTCGCCCAGCCGAACCAGGTCCAGTTCCTCGACCTGAGCACCGATCCGCCGACGAAGCAGCGCGATTACCCCGTCGAGGCGGTTCCCGGTGATGTGGTGCCCGCCGCCCACTGGGACGACAAGAGTCAGGTGCTCTACCTCGCCAAGACCGACAAGGGCGTGGTCACCCCGATCGACGTCACGGGCGACAAGTGGCCCGTCGAACTGGGCGACCTGCCCGCAGGGCCGTCCCCCACCCGTCTCGCCGTGGATCCCGACGGCCGCTGGCTGTACGCCCTCAACGCCGGGCGGTCCACCGTGACCGTCGTCGACGTCACGGCCCGGAAGACCGTCGCCACGCTGCGGACCGGCACGCGCCCGAGCGCCCTCGCCGCGTCCCCGGACGGCAAGCGCCTCTACGTCGCCAACGCCACCACCGGCACGGTGTCCGTGTTCGACACGACCGGCGCCCTGCCGCAGGCTGCGGGCGACCCGGTGTGGGTCGGCCCGCAGCCCGTCGCGCTCGCGGTCTCCACCGCGAGCGACCGGATGTACGTCGTCCGCGCGAAGAACAGGGCCGTTCAGGTCGTGGACGTCGCCGGCGCCGAGCCGGTCCTGCTCGACGTCACCGTCCCCCTCACCGACGACCCGGTGGCGCTCGCCGTCACCGTGCCGCCGCCGGCCGACAAGAACACCCGAACCACCGAAGGCGGTACGGCATGAGCCACCCCGAGTACGCCCCGGATCCCGATCCGTCGCTGGACGTGCAGTTCATCGACTCGCTCGTGCCCCAGGTCACCGCCGGGCGCTACACCCTCACCGCGCACCAGACCCTGACCCGCAACGGGACCCGGGTCGACGACGACGGCTACCTGGATCCCGCGGTGACCCAGGACATCGAGGTCCGTGCCCCGCGCTTCACCGTGCAGCCGGACTGGATCCACGGCGCCTACCCGACACCGGGCGCCACCGGCCTCTACGACACCGTCCTGCCGCACGTCACCCTCGACCGGGCGACCCTGCCGTGGGAGCGGGACGAGGGGAAGGCGGCGGACGGCACGCCGCTGCCGTGGCTGGCCCTCCTCGTCCTCGGCGAGGGCGAGTTGCCCGGCGACCCGCACTGCCTGGGGCAGACCGAGCCGAAGACGGTGGACCGGCTGACCGGCACCGAACCCGGGGTCGTCCTGCCCGCCTTCGACACGAAGACCGACCCCGTCGCGCCCGACGACGGGCCGAAGACGTGCCGCACCGTCCGGGTGCCCCGGTCCGTCTTCCACGCCGTCGCGCCCACCGCGGCCGAACTGCCGCTGCTGACCCACGTCCGCCGGGTCAACGAGCAGCACCAGGGGCCGGCCCTCGGCGCCGACCTGATCCAGGTCGGCGACTACGCCGTCGTCGTCGGCACCCGGCTGCCCCGCGCGGCCGGCGGCCGGTACGTGGCGCACTTGGTCTCCCTGGAGGGCTGGCAGGCGTACCTGCCCGACAGCACCAAGGAGACCTACGACGGCCCCGACGAGACGCTGCGGCTGATCTCGCTCTGGTCCTGGTCGTTCGAGACGATCCCCGACCACGCCCCCGGATTCGACGCCCTCACCCGGCACTTCGTCGACACCGAGGGTGCTGACGGTTCCGCACTGCTGCTGCGCGTGCCGCCCGGCGACCGCCCGCTGTCCGGCGACGACCAGAAGGAGGTGGCCGACCGGCTCCGGGACGGCTACCTGCCCGTCTCCTGCCACACCGAGTCCGGGCACGCCACCTTCGCCTGGTACCGGGGCCCGCTCGTCCCGCAGCCCGTCCAGCCGCAGAGCGACCGCGAGCGGCGGCGCTGCGCCGCCGAGGCGCTGATCCACCTGGAGCAGTACGGCATCTTCGACGTCAGCCTCGCGACCGCGTTCACCGCGGGCCGGGGAGTCGCCCTGTCCGACCACCAGTTCGGCGCGGCGCTGCTCCGGCTGCGCGGCAAGGTGCAGCGGGCGGCGGACCGCGGCACCGGGGCCCGGGCGCGGATCGAGCACCTGGTGACCAACGGCCTGGCCGGCCACCTGCACCAGGTGACGACCGCTCCCGCCGGGTCCGCAGCGCCCGCGGCCATCGCCCCCGCACCACCGCGCGACGACGCCCCGCCCGTCGACACCCACGACGAGGACCTCGTCCTCGTCCGCAAGCGGCTGATCGGGCTGCGGAACCTGGAGGGCGTCCCGTTCGCCCACCTCGTCCCCGACACCCGCATGCTGCCGTCCGAGAGCCTGCGCTTCTTCCACGTGGACCCGAACTGGACGGCCATGCTGCTCGACGGCGCGCTGAGCGTCGGACTCGCCCACTCCTTCGACATGCAGGCCGACGCGCTGGTCTTCGGCCCGGACGGCCGGGCCCCGCTGCCCGAGCCCGCCGGGCCGGTCACCGGGCTGCTCATCCGGTCCGAACTGGTCGCCGGATGGCCCGCGTTGGAGATCCGTCCGTACGACGGCGAGAACAAGCTGCCGGTCATGCGCCGCGAGGCGCTCGCGGACGACGTCCTGCTCGTCCTCGTCGAGGGCGTACCGACCCGCGTGGAGCTCACCGAGCCCCAGCAGGGCGTCCACTTCGGCATCGACGAGCTGAAGAAGGGCGGCAGCGACGACCCCGTCGACGACGGGACGGTCAACCTGCGGTACCTCACGGGCGAGGACATCGGCAAGGAGATCCCCGGCACGTGCTTCCCGGAGACGGGCGGCCTCCGCCCGTATCTGCGGGACACCGGAGCCGGCAGCCCCGACACCGTACTGAGCGTCTCGCGCCTGGCCGCCGGCCTGAAGGGCGGGCTGGCCCTCGACCACGACCTGACACCGAGCGAGTTCGCCATCCAAATGATCAACGCCGCGCAGCGCCGCACCTTCGCCGCCGCATCCGTCACGACAGGAGACCACCGCAATGGCTGACCGAGACGACACCCTCATCGTCCCGGTGAACGTGGACGCCCTGGTGGTCAACCAGCAGGTGCGCGAGCGCGGCGGGCAGGGCTTCCGGCGCTGGCAGCCCAACTTCAACCTGCTGCGCCACAACCGCACTCCGGAGCCGGACCCCTTCACCAACGAGGAGAAGTGGAACGCCACGGGCCAGGGCGAGTCCGACGACGCGTACAAGAAGCACGACGGCGTGTACGTGCGCTGGGAGCTCCCCGAGGCGCTGCGGCAGGGCGCGGCCGGTGCGGTCGGCAGCGGCATGCAGTTCCCCCTCGTGCCCAACCGCTGGCTGGTCGTCCGGCAGGCGGACGGGCACCCGACGGCGGGCTGGGTGGTCGAGAGCGACTACCTGGATCCCCACGACGGCACGTCGCGCTTCCTGCACCCGCTCAAGTCCGGGATCACCGAGCCGGAGCGGACCCCGTACCGCTCGACGCTCGTGCCGACCAGGATCGGCCGGGCGCAGGGGATCGGCGCGGACGGCACGGCGTGGAGCGAGCCGGCCGACGAGTCCCGCAAGGAGCTGTTCCTCACCGCGGTCGGCCCGGGCGTCATGACCTTCCACGTCTACCAGCCGTACAACGAGAACGTCTTCTCGCTGCACGACCCGCTGACCGGCGTCGAGGGGAACGCCACCCTCAACTACCAGGTCGTGGGCTGGTATTCGGCCCTCGGGTCGGACGAGCCGGCCTCCCGGCTGAGCAAGGGCGGGACGGTCGACTCCGCCCTCGCCTCGCTCGGCTGGACCGTCGCCGGCAGGCCGGAGGGATGGACGCCGGACAGCACGACGTACTGCGGCCGCGCCGTCGGCGTGCAGTGGACGCCCTCCGCCGTCCCGGACTCCGACCGCCCGGAGAAGGAGGACGTCAAGGAGAAGATCGCGATCGGCAGCAGCGCGGACGAGGCGTACGCCGCGCTCATCGCCGACCTCGGCCGGCACACCTCCCTCACGTCCGACGACCACGCCCTCCTGCACGCCCTCGGCCGTGACCTGCTGGACGTCCTCGACGGACTCGACGGCTCCTTCGAGGCGGCCGAGGCCCTGCACAAGGGCTGGTTCCAGCAACTGCCCGGCGGCTATGCGTGGCGGCTCGCCGACACCGCCGACAAGGGCAACGCCTCCGGCGACCCGGCATCGGTCACCTGGTCCGGCGCGGCGGCAGCGGGCGAGCAGTGGCTGGCGGAGCTCAACTCCGCCCAGTCCGACCACGACCGGGCCGTACGCGAACTCGCCTCGCTCCAGCAGCGGCTGTACGCGCTGTGGTGGATGCACGGCCTGCCGCTGATCCCGCCGCAGTACACCCGCGAGGAGCTCCGCGCCGAGATCGACCTGTCCAACGAGCATGGACTGGCCTTCGAGGTGGCCAGGCGGCTGCAGCAGGTCAAGGACCTCCGGGAGGCGATCCCGCACGGCGCGGACGGCCCGGAGCTCGCGCGGTCCCTCGCCGACTACCGCGCGAAGCACCCCCTGGACGCCGCCTACGAGGTCCGCCGGGAGACGCTGCCGCCGTTCCACCAGGTGACCGACCCGACCGTGCTGCTGGCCGGGGCGAAGAACCACACGGCACACCGGCCGCAGACGGCCGGCACCCCGCTGCCGTGCCGCATGCCCGGCCAGATCGTCGACCGCGACAAGCCGAACCCGTACACCGACCTCAAGGCGGGCGGCCTGCCGCCGGTCGCGGCGGAACTGCTCAGCGAGTTCGCCTTCCTCCTCGACCCGCACAACGCGGGCGACATTCCGGCCGGCATCGCCGTGCAGCCCTGGCGGCAGCCGTGGAAGCCGCTGCTGTTCCAGTGGCGGGTCAGGCACTGGCCCGTCCCCTACGGCAGCGCCGCCGCCCCCAACTGGCAGTTCGACGGCAGCACATACCGGTGGACGAACGGCTCGGCGGCCGAACCGGTCGACGTGACCGGCCGCCGGTTCCTCGTCCCCCTCGTCCAGCAGACCCTGAGCGGGAAGCTCGAACAGTACGCCGAGGACCACCCCGACGCGGAGGTCGCCAAGGCGTTCCAGGACGCCGCGCAGCAGATCAAGGACCTGGACCTGCTCTCGCAGCGGCTGGACGGGCTCACCGACGCGTTCGCCCTGCGGGACCCCGCGCCCAACCTCAGCCCGCCCGGCGACATGGGCAGGCTCGTCGGGGACGCCTACCGTCACCTGCCCGACGCCGGGGCGCTGCCCGAGCCGTTCAAGGGCTGGCTGCCGTCCGGGTTCACCCAGATCCGGGCCGGACAGCTCGCACTGAGCGCGCTCAGCGTCGTCGACGAGTTCGGCCAGACCCTGGACGTCCTGCTGCCCGGCGACGCCGGCTTCCTGGAGCCCAAGGTGGGCGACAGCCTGCAGCCGGGCCCGAAGTTCGCCGACGACGAGCTCGAGGAGCGCTTCGCCCAGCTCCCGCCGCGGCTGCTCCAGCCGGCCCGGCTGCGCTTCGACTTCGTCGACGAGCACGACGACAGCCGACTGGTCGACCTGACCGCGAAGACCACACCGGTGGGCGCCTGGATCGTCCCCAACTACGTCGACCGCTCGCTGCTGTGCTACGCGCCGCACGGCGAACCGCTGGGCGAGCTGCGCCTCGAACTGACGGAGGACGCGAGCGGCGTGTCCACGGTGGTCGGCTGGGGGCCGCTGCCCGACTCGCGGATCCGGGAGATCGGGCAACTGCAGGACGAGCGACCGCAGTTGTACGCCTTCGCGCGCGAGCTGACGGCCAAGGGCCCGGACGCCTTCGCCGACCTCATGGCGACGATCGACGGCGCACTGGCCGGCATCGACCCCGGCAACCCGTACGGCGACGAGGTCCTCGGCGCGCTCCTGGGCCGCCCCCTGGCCCTGGTCCGGGCCCGGCTCGGCTTCGAGCTGGACGGCCTGCCGGCCGGCGACCCGGGCTGGCAGTACGCACTGGACTGGCGCACCGTGGCCGCGTGGGACCGGCGACCGGCCGGGCAGCCGGCGCCGCCGCAGCTGGCCCACCTCGACTACCGGTGGCCCGTCCGCCTCGGCAACGCCGGGCAGAAGGGCGACGGCCTGATCGGCTACTTCTCCGAGGCGGACTACTCGACGTTCCACGCCGTGACGACGCCGGGCGCCGCCGGGCACGCGGACTACGTCGTCGGGATCGGCGAGGCCAACTGGCCGCGCCTGCCCGCGGATTCCACGACGCAGACGCATCTGACGCTGCTGCTGGACCCGCTGGCGACCGTCCACGCCACCACGGACGTGCTCCCGGTGACGGATCTCCAGCTGCCGGCCCGCTTCACGCGCACCGCGCTGGCGGCGATGCGGGTGGCGCTGCGGCTCAGCCCCGTGCTGACCACGACGCGGAAGCGTCCGGCCGGCAGTGCGCTGGCCCTGCCGCATCCCACGTCGCCGCAGGGCACCTGGGACTGGGCCGAGCTGACCCCCGCGTCCGAGTGGGTGCACCAGCCGATCGTCCAGATCGACCAGAACGCCCGGCTGGACGAGGACGGCCCCGTCGTCCGCACCGGCTTCCTCCGCCTGACCGGCGGCTTCAACACCAAGTGAAAGGACCCGACTTCGTGAACGCGCCGGACCTCGGCAAGCCCCTGCTCGACTACGCCCTCATCACCGAGCCGTTCCCGCTCTACGCGGCGACCGCCGATGCCCCGCCCACGACCCTGCACATCGTGGTCTCCAACGGCGGTGGCAGGACGGTCCACTGCAGGGAGATCGTCTTCTCCCTGCCGCACGGCGATCTGGCACAGAGCCTGGTCGACACCAAGTCGGGCGACGGCGACGCCGGCGACGCCGTCGGCTGGACCGTGGTGCCGGTCGAGAAGGGTGCCGACATGCTCGTGCCCGACGGGGACTACGCCAGTTTCGTCGCCAAGGCGCCGGGTGGTGACGCAGGCGCCCCCGTGGACGCCTCCGGCATCACCATCACCCTGAAGAACCTCACCATCAGCAAGATGCCGGGCACGGCGCGGGTGGAGGTCCGGGAGATGGCCACGCTGGATCCGGGCAAGTGGCCGGACAGCCCGGGCTTCGAGACGCACCGCGTCAAGAAGTTCCCGCCGCCGGAGATCCCGGTGCAGGCGGTGTGCGACTTCCGCGCGGAGAAGCCGGAGGTGTCGTCGGGCGATGCGGTCCGGCTGACGTGGAACGGGCCGTCGACGCTGGAGTACACGATCCTGCACGGCGGCGGTGCGACACCGGCCGGGAACCAGAAGGACGTCACGACGGACCACGAGTGGAAGGGCACGGTCGTCCGGGACACGGCGTTCCAGCTGTCGTACGTGACCGGTGGCACGACGCACTACCTGACCACGGTGGTCACGGTGTCCAACCCGACGCTCGACGGTCTCCACGTGATGCATGACGCCTCCGTGGACGGCGACTTGAACGTCGGCACTCTCGCGGCCACCGCCGACATCACCACGCAGGCCCACTTCATCGACCCCGACGGCCGACCGCTCCGGAGCAACTGACATGGCCGGAAAAGTCACCGTCAGCGGAAACGTCACCCTGGGCAAGGGCGGTCACCTCACCATCCTCAACCCCCAGGACAGCAAGTCCTTCTCCTACACAGGCCAGGACGAGGACCGGCCCTTCACGGTCCCGGCGGGCGTCACCCTCCTGCACCTCGACCTGCGCGGCGCCGCCGGCGATTCCACCGGGGGTGTCGACGGCGGCAAGGGCGCGAGCATCAAGGCCCTGCTGTACGTGAACCCCGGCGACCGGATCACCGTCCGCTGCGCCCGCGACGGTGCCGCGGGCGCGGCGGCCCGGGTCTCCCACAACGGCACGCTGATCGCGGGCGCGGGCAGTGGGGGAGACGCGGGCGGGAAGGGGGGTGGCGGGTCGTCCGGCGGGGGCGGCGGGAATGGCGGAGACGGCTCCGCCAGCGGCGGTGGCGGAGGAGGCGCCGGTGGCGGCGGTGCGGGAGGCGATGCCGGCGCGGGAGGGAACGCCGGCGTGGTCTCGGCCACCGGCGATGTGACCGCCGGCGGCAGCCCGGGCGGCCGGGGAACGGGCGGAAGCGACGGCAGCGGTGGCGGCGGGGGTCACAACGGCTCGAAGTGGGGTGCGTACAACCCCGGTTGGGGCGGTGACGGCGGAGGCGCCGGAACGACTTCCCGCGCCGGCAGCGGTGGCAAGGCCAACGACTCCGACACCGGCAGCGGAAGCGCCGGGAGCGGAGAACAGGGCGGCTCCGGAGGCTCGGGGGCGTCGGACGGCGGCCACGGCGGCGGTGACGGCGGCTCAGGAGGCAACGGCGGCTCTGGCGGTCGGGGCGGCCGGGCCGGTGCCAACGGAAGTGCCAAGTCCCGGGCCGGCGACGGAGGCACGGGCCAGGCCGGCCTCGGCGGTGGTGGCGGCGGTGGTGGTGGCTGGGGCGCGGGCGCGATCTGGTTCTCCGGCGGTGGCGGCGGAGGCGGCGGCGGTGGCGGTGCCGGCGGTCACGGCGGCGATGGCGGCCCCGGCGGCGACAGCTACTTCGACGCCGCCCGGGCCACGTTGATCGCCGCCGCCGCGGACAACACCGGCTCCGCGGCCGTCACCCTCTCCTGGGGGAACTACTCGGTCCCGTCCTGATCCGGCACAAGGGGGCCGGCAGGGGAGGGCCGATATCGAGGTGACTTTGTCGATCGGCACTCCTATGCTGGCCTCATGGGTATCGGCTACATGTTCCTGTGATCACGACGGCCCCCTCCGTGGGGTCCGCCGGGTTCAGTTGTCCCCGCCGCGGGGTTCCCGCGGCGTTTCCTCATGGCCTCTGCGGCCAGGGACCAGGAGTGTGGTGTGCGATTCTCAGCTTCTTCAACGTCTTCCTTCGTTCTCACCCGTTCCCAGCTCGCGCTGGACGGGGTCACCAAGCGGTACGACGACCGGGTGGTCCTGGAAGGGGTGTCCTTCACGGTCAAGCCCGGCGAAAAGGTCGGGATCATCGGCGACAACGGGTCCGGCAAGTCGACCCTGTTGCGACTCATGGGCGGGCTGGAGAGCCCGGACAACGGTGAGGTGACCGTGGCCGCGCCCGGGGGTGTGGGCCATCTCTCCCAGCGGCTGGAGCTGCCCTCCGGCGGGACCGTGCGCGACGTCCTCGACGCCGCCTTCGCCGAACTGCGCGAGCTGGAGCGGCGGCTGCGGGCCGCCGAGGAGGAACTGGCCGGGGCGGGGCGCGGGGAGTTGTCGGCCTACGGCGACCTGCTCGAGGAGTTCGAGGCGCGCGGCGCGTACCAGGCCGACGCCCGGGCGGACGCGGCGCTGCACGGCCTGGGGCTGCCCGGCCTGGACCGGGACCGGCCGGTGGACAGCCTCTCCGGCGGCGAGCGGTCCCGGCTCGCGCTGGCGGCCGTGCTCGCCGCCGAGCCGGAGCTGCTGCTGCTCGACGAGCCCACCAACGACCTGGACGACCAGGCCGTGGCCTGGCTGGAGGAGCGGCTGCGGGAGCACCGGGGCACGGTGGTCGTGGTCACCCACGACCGGGCCTTCCTGGAGGCGGTGACCACGACGATCGCCGAAGTCGACCCCGAGCGGCGGTCGGTGGCCCGGTACGGCAACGGCTACCAGGGCTACCTGGAGGCGAAGGCCGCGGACCGGGCCCGCTGGGAGCGCGAGTACGAGGCGTACCTGGAGGAAGTCGCCCGGCAGGAGCGGCTGTCGGAGAACGCCGGCAGGATGCTGGCGTCCATCGCCCGCAAGGGGCCCTGGGCGTTCAGCGGCAACGGCCACCACCGCGCGCGGTCCTCCTCGACCGCGACCTCGCACCGGGTGCGGCAGGCCAACGAGCGGCTGCGCAGGCTGGAGGAGAACGCCGTGCCCCGGCCCCCGGAGCCGCTGCGCTTCACCGCCCCCCTGCACGTCGCGGACGGGGCGCTGTCGGCGGACCAGCCGCTGTGCGAGCTGGACGGCGTGGCCGTGGACGGGCGGCTGGCCCTGGACGGGCTGCGGATCGCCCCCGGGGAGCGGCTCCTGGTCACCGGCCCCAACGGCGCCGGCAAGAGCACCCTGCTCCGGGTCATCGCCGGTGAACTGCGGCCGGACCGGGGCGAGGTGCGCAGCTCGGGCCGGGTCGGGCTGCTGCGGCAGGACCAGGCGGTGGCCGCACCCCGGCGCACGCTGCTGGCCGAGTTCGCGGCCGGCCGTCCCGGGCATCCGGACGAGTACGCCGAGGAGTTGCTGTCCCTGGGGCTGTTCCGGGAGGCGGACCTGGCGCTGCCGATGGGTTCCCTCTCGGTGGGGCAGCGGCGGCGGGCGGAGCTGGCCCGGCTGGTGTCGCAGCCGGTGGACCTGCTGCTGCTGGACGAGCCGACGAACCACCTCTCCCCGCTGGTGGTGGAGGAACTCCAGGAGGCCCTGGGCAAGTACCGGGGTGCCGTGGTGGTCGTCACCCACGACCGGCGGCTGCGCGGTGCCTTCGACGGCGCCCGGATGCGGCTCGAGGACGGCGTGCGCGTCACACCGTGACGCGC
>NZ_JBKIWN010000007.1:65814-235452 GCF_058146165.1 Streptomyces sp. AM25
CCCCCCCCCCCCCCCCCCCCCCCCCCCCCCCCCCCACCGCCGTCTCCCGCAGGGCGTCGAGCAGCAGGGCCTGTGCCCGCGACTCCCGTCCGAGGACGGCGAGCGGGCCGGCCGTCCCCTCCGCCTTCCGGACGACGGCCTCGAAGAAGCCCAGGATCGCGGCGAAGTGGTCCTCGGCGGGCAGCCGGATGTCGGTGCGTTCGGTGCCGACGGCGAGCCGCAGCGTGGGCGGGTGGCCGGCGGCCGTGGTGAAGACGTGGTCGACGGAGAGGGTGCCGGCGCTGCCCTGGATCTCGTACCAGGAGCGGTAGTGGTGCTCCAGGCCGAACCGGATGTGGGCGGGGATGCCGTCGGGGCGGTGCAGCAGCGCGGCCCCGGAGACGTCCACGCCGTACCGGGCACTGTGCCGCAACACGGCTCCCGCCGGGGCGAGTTCGGGGCCCAGGAGCCGCAGGGCCGCGCGCAGCGGGTAGACGCCGGTGTCCAGCAGCGCGCCGCCGCCGGCCGCCGGGTCGTACCGGGTGTCGTCCGCGGGCCGGGGCGGGACGGTGAAGGCCGCACCGACGGCACGGATTTCGCCCAGGACGCCGTCCTCCAGCAGTTCTGCGACGCGGCGGTGCTGCCCGTGGTGGAGGAACATGAAGTTCTCCAGCAGCACCAGCCCGCGCTGTTCGGCCAGCCGGAACAGCCGGGCGGCCTCCTCGCCCGTCGTGGCCAGCGGCTTCTCGACGAGGACGTGCTTGCCGGCCAGCAGCGCCCGTTCGGTCCACTCGGCGTGCTGCATGCTCGGCAGGCACACGTAGACGGCGTCGGTGTCCTCCCGTTCCAGCAGGGCCGCGCAGTCGGGGACGGCGGTGCCCCCGAAGCGGTCGGCGAACTCCCGGGCGCGGGCCTCGGTGCGGCTGGCCATGGCCGTCAACTGCAGGCCGGGGGTGCGCAGCAGGGCGGGCAGGGTGCGGCGGGCGGCGATGTCGGCACAGCCGAGGAGGGCGAGGCGCAGCGGGGCGGGCATGGGAGTCCTGGGGCAACGGGGGGCGGCGGGCGGTCAGTAGAGGGTGTGGGCGCACACCACGAGGGTGCGCAGTTCGACGTCCAGGTAGTTGCTGTGCTCCATCAGCTCGGTGAGCTGGGCGAAGGTCAGCCAGAGGTAGTCGTCCGGGACGTCCTCGGGGAAGGTGTCGGGGACGTCGACAAGGGTGTAGCGGTTCTGGGCGTGGTAGAAGCGGCCGCCCTCCTCGGAGAGCACGGCGGAGTAGCGGATCCGCCCGGGCGGTGCCGTCACCACGGTGTCCAGGTACGGGGGTGCCGGCTCGGGGCGCGGGCCGTCGTGGGCCGCGGGCCGGCAGTGGACGGTGGGGGAGAACTCGGCCACGTTGAGGGTGCCCACGTCGGTCCGGGCGTGGACGAGCGCGTGGGCGACACCGTTGATCCGCTTCACGAGCAGGGCCATCAGCCCGGGTGCCTGGGGCTGGATCAGGGGCTGGCTCCAGGAGCCGACCTCGCGGTTGCCGGTGGTGATGTCGGCGGCGATGACGCGGAAGCGGTGCCCGGAGGCGTGCCCGATCTCGTCCCCGGTCTGCCGCCAGGAGTCGGCGCCGACGGTGTGCAGCGGGACGAGCCGCTGTTCGTGGCGGCGGGTGGCGCGGATGCCGGTGAGCCGGCCGAGGACCTCGGAGTCGGTGTGCAGCGGGGCGGCCGCCGGGTCGTAGAAGGAGCGGAGCACCGGGCCGCCGTGCGGGCCGGGGCCGGCCCCGGCGGTGGGCAGGCAGGCGAGGATCGACCGGGTGTCCATGTTCACGACGTTGTCGAGCAGCAGCAGGTGGCGCAGCTGGCCGAAGGTCAGCCAGCGGAAGTCGTCGCCGCACTCGGGTTCCTCGTCCGGGCCGATCTCCACGACCATGTTGCGGTTGCGCTTGGCCAGGAACCACTCGGCCTGTTCGGACTGGAGGACGTCCACCAGGACCCGGGAGCGCGAGCGGTCGAGGAACAGGTCGAGGAAGGGGATGGACCGGCCCCGGTGCACCCCGGTGAAGTTGCTGCGCGTGGCCTGGACGGTGGGGGAGAGCTGGAGGGTGTTGACGTTTCCCGGCTCCATCTTCGCCTGCATCAGGAAGTGCAGCACCCCGTCGATCTCCCGGGCGACGATGCCCAGCAGCCCCACCTCGGGCTGGACGATGATCGGCTGCCGCCGCCCCTGCGGGGGCAGGTGGTCGGCGTGCACGTGGAGACCCTCGATGGTGAAGAACCGGCCCGACTCGTGCCGCAGGTTGCCGTCGTCGGGGTCGAAGAGCCAGCCCCGCAGGCCGGAGAAGGGGATCCGGGCGATCCGCGTGCGGCCGGCCCGGGTCCGTTCGGCGAGCCAGCCGGGCACGAGGTCCGTCGGCATGGCGGCGCTTTCGAAGACCTGAGCGGAGGCCAGCAGCCTGCGCGCGGTCCCGGCACGGTCCGCGGGGGCGGGGGCGGTCCGGGCCCGCGGGCGCTCCGGGCTCTCCGTGCCGTCAGTGTTCCGTACGAGCATGGCCCAACGCCTCCTCGATGATCCGGCAGACCGTGTTCACATGGTCCTTGAGGTAGAAGTGACCGCCGGGCAGGATGCGCACGGCGCACGGGCCGGTGCTCATGTCCGCCCACAGAGGCGCGTCGGCGGCGGGCGCGTGCTCGTCGCGGTCCCCGCCGAGCACGGTCAGCGGCAGGTCGAGAACGGGGCCCGGGCGGTGCCGGTAGTCCGCGGCCGCCCGGTAGTCGGCGCGCAGCGCGGGCATCACCAGCCGCCGCATCTCCTGGTCCGCGAGCAGCGCCGCGTCGGTGCCCTGCATCGCGGTGATCTCGGCGAGGATCCGGTCGTCGCCGACGGGCGTGGCAGGGCCGGCCCCGGACCGGGACGGCGGCCTGCGGGACGACAGGAACAGGTGCACGGGCCGTGCCGCACCGTCCGCGGCCAGCCTGCGGGCCGTCTCGTGGGCCACGGTCGCGCCGAGGCTGTGCCCGAAGAAGGCGAACGGCTCGCCCGTCCAGCGCAGCAGTTCGGGCAGGAGCGCCTCGACGAGCGCGCCGACGGAGTCGAGCGGCGTCTCGTGCCGGCGGTCCTGGCGGCCCGGGTACTGCACGGCCAGGACCTCGACGGAGGCGTCGATCGTGCGGGCCAGCGGCAGGTAGGCACTGGCCGCGCCGCCGGCGTGGGGGAAGCACACCAGCCGGACGGCGGGAGCGGCGGAGGGCCGGTACCGGCGCAGCCACACGGCGTCGTCGTCGGGCAGCGGGGCGGGGGAGGAAGGGGTGGTGAGGACGGTCATGAGTGCGCGGGCTCCTGGGACGGCCGGAGCAGTCCGGGGTCGTGGCGGGGGAGTCGGCCGGAGGCCAGGACCTCGGCCAGGGACGGGGCCGCGGCGTCCTTGGCCGAGCGGACGGCGGGCGCGGCCAGGTCCCAGGGCAGCGCCAGCTCCGGGTCGAAGGCGTCGATGTCCACCATCGCACCGGGCGTGTACTCGGCGGACAGCAGGTAGTTGACGCAGGTGTCGTCGGTGAGGGCCAGGAAGGCGTGGCCGATGCTGCCGGGCATGTACAGGCTGATACCGGAGGCGGCGTCGAGGCGGGTCGCCGCGTGCTGCCCGAAGGTCGGCGAACCGACCCGCAGATCGACCATGAAGTCGAGTACGGCGCCCCGGGTGCACGTCACCAGCTTGCTGCCGCCGGGCGCGACGTCGAGGCAGTGCACGCCGCGCAGCACGCCGCGGTGCGAGACGCTGTTGTTGACCTGCCGCACGGTGAACGGCAGTCCGGTGGCCCCGGTCAGCGCGCTGTGGCGGGCCGTCTCGTAGAAGCAGCCGCGCTCGTCGGCGATCCGCTCGGGCAACAGCCGGTAGGTTCCCGGCAGTCCCGTCTCAGTGACCTGCACGGCCGGCCTCCTTCAGCGGCTCCCACCAGGACCGGTGCTCCCGGTACCAGGCGACGGTGGCCGCCAGCCCCTCGGCGAAGGGCACGCGCGGGGCGTAGCCGAGTTCGGCCGAGGCCTTGGCGATGTCCACCGAGTACCGCCGGTCGTGCCCCTTGCGGTCGGCGACCTGCCGGACGGACTCCGGTCCGGCACCGCACAGTTCGAGCAGCCGGCCGGTCAGCTCCCGGTTGGTCAGCTCGGTGCCGCCGCCGATGTTGTACACCTCGCCGGGGCGGCCCTTGACCGCCACCAGGGCCAGGCCCCGGCAGTGGTCGTCGACGTGCAGCCAGTCACGGCTGTTGCCCCCGTCCCCGTACAGCGGCACCGGCCGCCCGTCCAGCAGGTTGCCGACGAACAGTGGGATCACCTTCTCCGGATGCTGGTAGGGGCCGTAGTTGTTGGAACAGCGGGTGACGCACACCTCCAGGCCGTGTGTGCGGTGGAAGGCCAGCGCCAGCAGGTCGGAGGCCGCCTTGGAGGCGGCGTAGGGGGAGTTGGGGGCCAGCGGGTGGTCCTCCGGCCAGGAGCCCGAGGCTATCGACCCGTACACTTCGTCCGTCGACACGTGCACGAAACGGCCGGCTCCCGCGTCCACGGCCGCCTGCAGCAGCGTCTGGGTGCCCAGGACGTTGGTGCGGACGAACGCGGAGGCGTCGGCGATGGAGCGGTCCACGTGCGACTCCGCCGCGAAGTGCACCACCAGGTCCGTCCCGCGCATCAGCCGCGCCACCAGGGCGGCGTCGCAGATGTCACCGCGGACGAAGTCCAGCCGCGCGTTCCCGGCGACCGGCGCGAGGTTGGCCGGGTTGCCGGCATAGGTGAGGCTGTCCAGGACCGCCACCGACGCCCCGGCCAGGTCCGGGTACGCCCCGGACAGCAGTTCTCTGACGAAGTGCGAGCCGATGAAACCCGCCCCTCCGGTCACCAGGACACGCATGGGGCAACAGCCTTTCTCCCGAAGGGGACGGACGGAGGTGGTCAGGCGGCGGAGGGGCCCGCGGCACGCCGGGCGATGTCCATCACGTAGGCGCCGTAACTGGAGTTGGCGAGCTCGGAGCCCAGCTCCAGGCACTGCTCGGGGCTGATGAACCCCATCCGCAGCGCGATCTCCTCCAGACATGCGATGCGTTCGCCCTGCCGCTGCTCCAGCAGCTGGACGTACTGGCCGGCCTGCAGCAGCGAGTCGTGCGTGCCCATGTCGAGCCAGGCGAAGCCGCGCCCGAGCTCGGTGAGGCGCGCCCGGCCCTGCGCCAGGTACGCCGCGTTGACGTCGGTGATCTCCAACTCGCCGCGCGCGGAGGGCTCCAGGCCCCGCGCGATCTCCACGACGTCGTTGTCGTACAGGTACAGCCCGGTGACCGCCAGCTTGGAGCGGGGGTGGTGGGGCTTCTCCTCCAGCGAGACCAGCCGGCCCTCGGCATCGATCTCGCCGACGCCGTAGCGCTGCGGGTCGTGCACCGGGTAGCCGAACAGCTCGCAGCCGTCGAGCCGGGCCGCGGCCTGCGCGAGCACGCTGGAGAACCCGGGCCCGTGGAACACGTTGTCCCCGAGGATCAGCGCCACCGGGCTGTCCCCGATGTGCTCCTCGCCGATGAGGAAGGCCTCCGCGATGCCGCGCGGCTCGTCCTGCTCGGCGTAGCCGATCCGCAGCCCCAGCCGCGAGCCGTCGTGGAAGAGGGTGCGGAACATCTCCAGGTGGTTCTTGGCCGAGATGATCTGGATGTCCCGGATCCCCGCCAGCATCAGCACCGACAGCGGGTAGTAGATCATGGGTTTGTCGTAGACCGGCAGGATCTGCTTCGACAGGGTGCGCGTCAGGGGCCGCAGCCGGGTGCCGCTGCCCCCGGCCAGGATGATCCCCTTCAGCGGGCGTCCGCCGGCCGTGCGGGCCGCGGTCTGCGTCATGAGCTCTCCTCCGTAGCCTCCCGGACCGCCGCGACGACGGTCTCGACGTCCTGGTCGGAAAGCTGCGGGCCCATCGGCAGGCTCAGCACCTCGTCGGCCAGCCGCTCGGTGAACGGCAACCGGCCGAGGGCGGAGGCCTCCTGCGCGTAGGCGGGCGACCGGTGGACCGGCACCGGGTAGTGGACGAGGGTCTCCACACCGGCCGCCGTCAGGGAGCTCTGCAGCCGGTCGCGGTCCGTGCTGCGCAGCACGTACTGGTGCCACACATGCTCGGCCCACGGCTCGACGCCGGGCAGGGCGATGCCCGGCAGCCCGGCCAGGCCCTCCCGGTAGCGGCGGGCGACCTCTGCGCGCCGCGCGTTCCAGGCGTCCAGGCGGGACAGCTTCACCCGCAGCACGGCGGCCTGGAGCTCGTCCAGCCGGGAGTTGGTGCCGTGCGACTCGTGCCGGTACTTCTCGCGGGAGCCGTAGTTGCGCAGCAGCCGCAGGCGGCCGGCCAGTTCGGGGTCCTGCGTCACCACGGCCCCGCCGTCGCCCAGCGCCCCGAGGTTCTTGCCCGGGTAGAAGCTGAACGCCGCCACGTACCCCGAGCCGATCCGCCGCCCCCGGTAACGGGCACCGTGCGCCTGCGCGGCGTCCTCCAGCACGGGCACTCCGCGCCGCGCGGCCACCGCCTCCACCGCGTCCAGGTCGACCGGGTGCCCGTAGAGGTGCACCGGCATGATCGCCTTGGTGCGGGGGGTGCAGGCGGCGTCGATCCGCTCGGGGTCCATCAGGTACGAGCCGGCCGCCGGCTCCACCGGCACCGGGCGGGCCCCGGTGGCGGACACCGCCATCCACCCCGCGATGAAGGTGTGGGCCGGGACGACGACCTCGTCGCCGGGGCCCACCCCCAGGGCGCGCAGGCCCAGTTCCAGCGCGTCCATGCCGCTGGCCACGCCCACACAGTGGGCGGTGCCGCAGTAGGCGGCGAACTCCTCCTCGAACGAGGCGAGTTCCTCGCCCAGCAGATAACGCCCGGAGAGGACCACCCGGTTCACCGCTGCCATGACCTCGTCCTGGACGCCGGTGACCGTGTGCAGCTCCCGCAGGTCGTGGAAGCGCACCCGGGCGCCGGCCCGGGCGGGCGCGCCGGCGCTCATCGCGTCACCTCGGCGGCCGCCCGGAGGAACTCGTCGTAGTCGCGGTAGTAGTCGGCCTCGTCGTAGTGGCACGACGCCAGGACGAGGCTGACGGCCCCGGCCGAGAAGTCGCTCAGGTCCCGCCAGACCATCGGCCCCACGTACAGGCCCACGCCCGGGTGGTCGAGGTGGTACTTCTCCTGGTGCAGCCCGTCGTCGACGGTGATGGTGAAGCTGCCGTGCGCGGCGATGACCAGCTGCTCCAGTGCGCGGTGGGCGTGCCCGCCGCGGGAGGCGCCCGCGTCCACGTCGTGCAGGTAGTAGATGCGCTGGATCGTGAAGCCCGCGGTCCATTCGGATTCGACCACCGACAGACTGCCGCGCTCGTCCTTGTGCTGTTCCAGGCCGATGAGGCGGCAGGGTTTGACCCTGCCGACGCCCACCGGCCCGGTGGTGTTCGTTTCCATGGAACCCTTCCCGGTCGTCACGGTCTCGGCTGCGGTCAGGCGTGCACCACACGCACCGGAAGGTGACGTGCCGTCAGCTGGTCGGCCTCGTAGAACTCGGCGTTCTCGTGGTCGACGCCGAACGAGGCGAACCTGTCGAAGACCAGGTCGAGGAAGACCTTCGCCTCCATGCGGGCCAGGAACGAGCCCAGGCAGTGGTGGATGCCGTGGCCGAAGGCCATGTGCTTGTTGGCGGAACGGCGGATGTCGAAGACGTCCGGGTCCGGGAACTGCTTCGCGTCCCGGTTCGCCGAGGCGCTCCACGCGATGACCATCTGGCCCGCCTTCATCGGCACGCCCAGGATGTCGGTGTCCTGCGTCAGGAGACGGAAGACGTTGTTGAACGGGCTGCGGTAGCGCAGGACTTCCTCGATCGCGCCCGGGATCAGGGACCGGTCGGCCCGCAGTTCGGCCTGTGCCTCCGGGTGCTCCTCGAGCACGATGAACAGGTTGCTCAGCAGCGTCGCACTGGAGATGTGGCCGGCCGTGAGCAGCAGCGCGACGATGTTGAGGATCTCCTCGTCGGTCAGCCGGCGCCCGTCGACCTCGGCCTCGATCAGACCGCTCATCACGTCGTCGCCCGGCCGGGCCCGCTTCTCGGCGATCCGCGCCTGCAGATAGGCGGCCCACTCCTTGATGGCGGGACCCATGGTCTCGGCGAAGTCGTCCGGCAGGTTGGGGTATTCCATCCCCTCGTTGTTGAGGATGACCTCGACCCACTCCCGGAACAGGTCCTGGTCCTCCGCCGGAATGCCCAGCATCTCCGCGATGATGGTCACCGGCAGCGGGTAGGCCAGATCCGTCACCGCGTCGATGACGGGCTTGTCGCCCAGCCGGTCCAGCAGTTCGCGCGTCAGCTCCTCGATGCGCGGCTCCATCCCCGCCATCCGGCGCGGGGTGAACGCCTGGCTGACGAGCTTGCGCAGCGGAGCGTGCCGCGGCGGGTCGATGCCGCCGAAGGTGCCCGGGCCCATCAGCAGGGCCAGTTCCTCGGGCACGGGGAACACCGGCGAGAAGTCGGAGGAGAACAGCTGCGGTTCGGTGGACACCGTCAGGTAGTCCTCGTAGGAGAAGACCTGCCAGGCGTGCCGGGTCGCGTCCCAGAACACCGGCGCCTCCTCGCGGGCGCGGGCGAACCACTCCAGCAGGCCGCGCGCGTCGGCCCCTTCGGGCTGGGCCAGCGGATGCGCCGCGGCGTCGCCCGGCACCTCGTCGACGGGGCCCGTGACGTCCACGGACTCCGCGCTCTGCGTCGTCATATCGGATTCCTCGAATCGGGAGAGAGGGTGGGGGAGGACAAACGGCACGGGGGAGCGGGGCGACCGGCCCGGCCCCGAAGCCGCACCGGTCAGCCGGCGGCGGGGGCCAGCAGGCGCTCGATCGCGTCGGCCGCGGCGGCCGGACCGCCCGCCGCCTCGATCTCCGCCCGCATCCGGGCCACGTTCGCGGCGATGCCCCGGTCGGCGGCCACGGCCAGCACCGTGGAGCGGATCAGCTCGGGCGAGACGTCCTTGCGCAGGACCTTCGCCCCCAGCCCCAGTTCGGCCACCCGCCCGGCGGTGGCGTGCAGCTCCGCCATCTGCGGTACGGCGACGACCGGCACGTTCTCGGAAACGGCCTGGAGCGTGGTGCTCGTACCACCGTGGTTGATCATCACGTCGGCGTGCGGCAGGACATCGCCCTGCGGAACGAAGGAGTGCACCTGGATGTGCGCCGGCACCTCGCCCAGCTCCTCCTCGGACACCCCGCCCGCGTGCGCCATGACGACGTCCCACTCCAGCTCCGCGAACGCCTCCACACACGCCCGGAAGAACCCCGGCTGCTTGTTGTAGAGCGTCCCCAGACTGATCAGCACCAGCGGCCGCCCGGTGCGCGGCGGCTCCCACGACCCGTGGAAGCTGTTGGCACTCGTGCACGGGCCGACGAAGCTGACCTCCTCGCCGAAGGTGTCGCCCGCGTACTGGAACGCCCGCGGAAGATAGACCAGCGCCGGACCGCCGTGGACATCGGCCGCGAACTCGCCGATGCTCTTCGTCACCCCGTGCCCGGTCAGCAACTCCTCGATCCGCCCGAACAGCTCGCCGGTCTCCGGGTCCTCCCGCTGCTCGTCCGCGGGATCCACCGGCGGATGCAGCGACCAGTGCTCGTTGGCCACGTACGTGGGCGTGCTCCGGATCACCGGCGCCCCCCACTTCGCCGCGAGGATGCTGCCGCTCCAGAACGAGGACGGGTCGCAGACGAAGACGTCGGGCCGGTCCTGCGCGAAGTGCGCCTCGAACGCCGGAAGCGTCTCCAGTGTCAGGTCCAGCATCCACTTCATCATGTTCACGAACTCGTCCTGGTCCGTGTACGCGTCCGAGTCCTGCTGCGGCACCATCGTGCTCAGGAAACGGTCCTGGTCCATCGGGAACGGCACCATCGCCGCGCCCGTCCCCAGCACCCGCTCGGTGTAGTTGTCCGACAGCGCGTAAGTCACCCGGTGCCCACGCGCGACCAGCTCCCGCGCCACGGACAGCGTCGGATTCACATGACCTGCCGCTGGAAGAATGAAGAACGCGATATGCGCCATCGCAAGAGCCTTTCGGGGCGGGAGAGTCGGTGCCGGAGAGCGGCTGAAGGGGCCGGAGAATCATCGGCCGTTCGACCGAACGGAACGTACGGGGCGCGTTGATCAAGGCGCAAGAGCGAACCTGACATAGTACTGCGCGCCGTGCTGCGAGCACCCTCCGCAACCGTGAAACCCGTTTCGGCAGAGGCCACTTGGAGCCTCCCGGAGACCTGACACAGTCGGCCCGGTCCGTGCCCCCGGCCTCCTGACGCTGGTGTTAGGTGACAGTGCCCGCGTTCAGAGGAGAAGCAGCATGTCCTGCCCCGTGACAGGCGGTTCACCAGCCGGAACACCCTTGCGGACGTTCCCGTTCAGCGACCGCGTCGACCTCGGCATCGACCCCGAATACGCACACCTGCGCGCCCACGAACCCGTGGTGCGCGTCCGCATGCCCTACGGGGGCGAGGCATGGCTGCTCACCCGCCACGCCGACATCAAGAAGGCGTCGGCGGACCCCAGGCTGAGCATGAACGCGGCCGCCGACCACGACGTCCCGCGCGCCGCACCCCGGCCGCTGGACTCGGTCGGCCTCATGGGCATGCCGCCCCAGGCCCACGCCCGGCTCCGCCGCCTGGTCTCCCGCGGCTTCACCGCCCGCCGCATCGCCGCCATGCGGCCCCGCATCACCGAGATCACCCATGCGCTCGTCGACGACATGATGGCCGGCGGATCACCGGCCGACCTCGTCGAAAAGCTCGCACTCCCCCTGCCGACGGCCGTCATCTGCGAGATGCTCGGCATCCCGCACGCGGACCGGCACATCTTCCGCGCCTTCACCGACGCCCTGATGTCCGCCACCCGCTACACGGACGAGGAAGTCGCCCGGGCCGCCGACGACTTCGCGCAGTACCTGCGCGGCTACGTCGCCCAGCGCCGCGCGCACCCCCAGGACGACCTGCTCTCCGCCCTCGTCGAAGCCCACGACGAGGGCGACGGACTCACCGAGAACGAACTGCTCATGCTCACCGGCGGCATGCTCGTCGGCGGCCACGAGACCACCGCCGGCCAGCTCTCCGGCCAGGTGGCGCTGCTCCTCGCCGACCGCACGCGCTACGAGACGGTGTGCGAGCGGCCCGCTCTTGTACCCACGGCGGTGGAGGAGTTGCTGCGCGCGATCCCCCTGTGGGCCTCCGTGGGCCCCACCCGCGTGGCCACCGACGACGTGGAGATCGGCGGAGTGACCATCCGCGCCGGCGAAGCGGTCGTGTACTCCCTGGCGTCCGCCAACCGCGACGACGACGTCTTCGAGCGCCCGGACGACATCGTCCTGGACCGCACCGTCAACCCGCACATCGCCTTCGGCCAGGGCCCCCACTTCTGCCTCGGCGCCCCCCTGGCCCGCCTGGAACTCCAGTGCGCGCTGGAGGCCCTCGTCACCCGGCTGCCCGGACTGCGCCTCGCAATCCCCGGCGACCGGCTGGCCTGGCACCCCGACATGCTCGTCCGCAGCCTGGTGACCCTGCCCGTGGAGTGGTGAACCCGCCACACCCCGACTGCTCCCGGCACAGCACGGACTCGTCCTCCGCCGTCCCTGCCGGACTCCCCTCGCATCCCCATCTCCTCTCTGGCTCCTCTCTGGCAATGGAGACCTCATGACCCCGAAGACCGGTGCCCAGCACGCCGACGACCAGGACATCGCCGTCATCGGAATGTCGTGCAGGCTCCCCGGAGCAGCCACCCCCGACGAGTTCTGGCAACTCCTGCGCGACGGGCGCGACATGGTGACCCGCCAGGACGACGGCACCCACCGGGCGGCCCTGGACCGCCACGGGGACTTCGACGCCGCCTTCTTCGGCATGTCCGCGCAGGAAGCCGCCGCGGCCGACCCGCAGCAGCGCCTCATGCTCGAACTCGGCTGGGAGGCACTGGAAGACGCCGGCATCGTCCCCGCCACCCTCTCCGGCACGGCGACGGGCGTCTTCGTCGGCGTCGCCTCGGACGACTACGCGACCCTGGCCCGCCGCCGGGGCACCGAGCCGGACGCCCACACCGCCACGGGCCTGCACCGCGCCATGACCGCCAACCGGCTCTCCTACCTCCTGGGCCTGCGCGGGCCGAGCATCGCCGTGGACACCGCACAGTCCTCCTCGATCGTCGCCGTCCACCTCGCCTGCGAGAGCCTCCGCCGCGGCGAGACCCGCGTCGCCGTCGCGGGCGGCGTCCACCTGGTCCTCAGCCCGCACAGCACGGCCACCATGGACCGGATGGGCGCCCTGTCCCCCGACGGCCGGTGCTTCACCTTCGACGAGCGGGCCAACGGCTACGTACGGGGCGAGGGCGGCGGCGCCGTGATCCTCAAGCCGCTCCGGCAGGCACTGACCGACGGCGACCGCGTCCACTGCGTCATCAAGGGCAGCGCTGTCAACAACGACGGCGGAGGCCCCAGCCTCACCACCCCCCATCGGCACGCCCAGGAAGCCGTCCTGCGCGAGGCGTACGAACGCGCCGGGATCGCACCCGGCCGGGTCGGCTACGTCGAACTCCACGGCACCGGCACCAAGGCCGGGGACCCCGTCGAGGCCGCAGCCCTGGGCACGGTGCTCGGCACAACCCGCGCACCGGACGCACCCCCGCTCGCGGTGGGTTCCGTCAAGACGAACGTGGGCCACCTGGAGGGAGCAGCGGGCATCGTCGGCCTGCTGAAGGCCGCCCTGTGCGTCCGCGAGGGCGAGCTCCCGCCCAGCCTCAACCACCGCAGGACCAACCCCGACATCCCCCTCGACGAACTCGGGCTGCGGGTGCAGACCGAGCCGGCGCGGTGGGAGGAGGCCGGCGCGCTGCGCGTCGCCGGCGTCTCGTCCTTCGGCATGGGCGGCACCAACGCACACGTCGTACTGGAACAGGCGCCGCCCGTGGCCCCCGCCGAGGAAGACGGCGCGCCCGCACACCGGCTGCCGGTGATCCCGGTGGTGCTCTCCGCCCGTTCCGCCTCCGGCCTGCGCGAACAGGCCGCCCGGCTCAGCGCCCGGGTCGAGCACGACGCCGGACTCGCCCTGACGGACGTGGGGTACTCGCTGGCGGTGGGGCGGTCGGTGTTCGAGCACCGGGCGGTGGTTCTGGCCGCTGATACCGGGGAGTTGCTGACGCGTCTGGAGCGCTCGGCGGTGCACGGTGTCGCGTCGGACGCGGGTCGTCGGGTGCTGGTGTTTCCGGGTCAGGGGACGCAGTGGGTGGGGATGGGTGCGGGGTTGCTGGAGTCCTCGCCCGTCTTCGCGCGGCGGTTGGGTGAGTGTGCGGATGCGCTGGCGCCGTTGGTTGATTTCGATGTGGTGGAGGTTGTTCGCGGGGGCGGCGCTCTTGACCGCGTTGATGTGGTGCAGCCGGTGACGTGGGCGGTGATGGTGTCGCTGGCGGCGGTGTGGGAGTCGCTGGGCGTGGTGCCGGATGCGGTCGTGGGTCACTCACAGGGTGAGATCGCCGCTGCTGTCGTGGCGGGCGCGCTGTCGTTGGAGGACGGTGCGCGGGTGGTGGCGCTGCGTGCCCAGGTGATCGGCCGGGTGCTGGCCGGCCTGGGCGGCATGGCGTCGGTTTCGCTGCCGGTGGGGGACGTCGAGGAGCGCTTGGCGGCGTGGCCCGGTCTGGGTGTGGCGGCGGTGAACGGGCCGAAGTCCACGGTCGTTTCCGGTGATGCGGATGCGGTGGTGGAGTTTGTCGCGGCGTGTGAGGCGGAGGGCATACGGGCTCGTCAGGTCCCGGTGGACTACGCGTCGCATTCCGCTCATGTGGAGCGCATCGAGGCGGAGTTGCTCGATGCGCTGGCGGCCGTGCGCCCGCAGCCCGGCCGGGTGCCGTTCTACTCGACCGTCACCGCGGGTGTTCTCGACACCGTGGCGTTGGATGCGTCCTATTGGTACCGCAACCTGCGCCTGCCGGTGCGCTTTGAGGAAACGGTTCGCGGTCTGCTGGCCGAGGGGTTCGGCACGTTCGTCGAATCGTCCGCTCATCCCGTGTTGGTGATGGGTGTCCAGGAGACTGCTGACGCCTCCGGTACGGAAGTCGTCACCACCGGCTCGCTGCGCCGTGACGAGGGAGGCCTGGAACGGTTCCTGGCCTCCGCGGCCGAGGCGTTCGTCCACGGTGTGGGCGTCAACTGGTCTGTGCTCTTCGAAGGTTCGGGCGCCCGTCAGGTCGACCTCCCCACCTACGCCTTCCAGCGCAAGCACTACTGGCTGGACGACACCGGTCCCGACGAGCTCGCGGAGGCCGGTGACGAGACGCAGGGCTCGATCCTCCGCGGAGAACTCCGGTCGCTCACCTCCGAGACCGAGCAGAGGGAACACCTTCTGCGTCTCGTGGAGGTGCACGCCGGCGCCGCCCTCGGGCGCGACGAAACCGAATCCGTCTCTCCCGACAGCTCCTTCAAGACCCAGGGCTTCGAATCCATCACCGGCGTCGAGCTGCGCAACCGCCTGTGCGCCGCAACGGGCCTCGCGCTCCCCACCACGCTCGTCTACGACCACCCCACGCCGGCCGCTGTGGCCGAGTTCCTGCAGACTGCCCTCCTGGCCGACACCGCGGGGCCGGAGCAGCACGCCCCGACCTCGCGTTCCCGCTCCCTCGCCCCGTCCGACGACGACCCGGTCGTGATCGTGGGGATGGCGTGCCGTTTTCCGGGTGGGGTGGTTTCGCCTGAGGGTTTGTGGGATTTGGTGGTGTCGGGTGGGGATGCGGTGTCGCCGTTTCCGTCTGATCGTGGGTGGGATGTGGCGGGTCTGTTCGATCCGGATCCGGGTCGGGTGGGTCGGTCGTATGTGCGTGAGGGCGGTTTCCTTCATGGTGCGGGTGAGTTCGATGCGGAGTTTTTCGGTATTTCGCCGCGTGAGGCGGTGGCGATGGATCCGCAGCAGCGGTTGTTGCTGGAGACGTCGTGGGAGGCGCTGGAACGCGCCGGGATCGACCCGCATGCGCTTCGCGGTTCACGAACCGGCGTCTTCGCGGGCGCGATGTCCCAGGAGTACGGCCCCCGGCTGCATGAACCCGCCCAGGGCTACGACGGCTACCTCCTCACGGGCAACACCGCGAGCGTCATCTCCGGCCGCATCTCCTACTCCTTGGGGCTGCAGGGCCCGGCCCTGACGGTGGACACGGCGTGTTCGTCGTCGTTGGTGGCGCTGCACCTGGCGGCGCAGTCGCTGCGCCGGGGCGAGTGCGACCTCGCGCTGGCGGGTGGCGTCGCCGTCATGGCGAACCCTGGCATGTTCGTGGAGTTCTCGCGGCAGCGGGGGCTCGCGCCCGACGGACGTTCGAAGGCGTTTGCGGATGCGGCGGATGGTACGTCGTGGGCCGAGGGTGCCGGCATGGTGCTGGTGGAGCGGTTGTCGGATGCGGTGCGCAAGGGGCATCGGGTGCTGGCGGTGGTGCGTGGTTCGGCGGTGAACCAGGATGGCGCCAGCAACGGCCTGACGGCGCCGAGCGGTCCGTCCCAGCAACGTGTCATCCGTGCCGCACTGGCCGATGCCGGGCTGGGTGCGGCGGAGGTCGACGCGGTCGAGGCCCACGGCACCGGTACGCGCCTCGGCGACCCGATCGAGGCGCAGGCGTTGCTGGCGACCTACGGGCAGGGCCGTTCTGTTGAGCGGCCGTTGTGGCTCGGGTCGTTGAAGTCGAACATCGGGCATGCCCAGGCTGCTGCGGGTGTGGGTGGCGTCATCAAGATGGTGATGGCGCTGCGGCATGGGGTGCTGCCCCAGAGCCTGCACATCGACGAGCCGTCGACGGCGCTGGACTGGTCGTCGGGTGCGGTGTCGCTGCTGACGGAGCAGGTGGTGTGGCCGGAGGTGGGCCGGCCGCGACGTGCGGGTGTCTCGTCCTTCGGTATCAGCGGGACGAATGCGCATGTGATTGTGGAGCAGGCGCCTGAGGTTGCTGCTGAGGCTGAGTCGGCGGGGCGTGGGCTGCCGGTGGTGCCGGTGGTGATGTCTGCGGTGTCTGCGGGGGCCTTGCAGGGGCAGCGGGATCGTCTGCGGTCGCTGGTCGAGCGTGAAGAAGACCTGGACCTCGCGGATGTGGGGTACTCGCTGGCGGTGGGGCGGTCGGTGTTCGAGCACCGGTCCGTGGTGCTGGCCGGAGACCGCGATGAACTGCTGACCGGGCTGCGACAGTCGGCATCACTTGCGGGGCCTGCGCGTCATCCCGGCAAGCGAGTGCTGGTGTTTCCGGGTCAGGGGACGCAGTGGGTGGGGATGGGTGCGGGGTTGCTGGAGTCCTCGCCTGTGTTTGCTCGGCGGTTGCGTGAGTGTGCGGATGCGCTGGCGCCGTTCGTTGATTTCGACGCGGTAGAGGTCATCCGGTCTGGCGCTGCTCTTGACCGCGTTGATGTGGTGCAGCCGGTGACGTGGGCGGTGATGGTGTCGCTGGCGGCGGTGTGGGAGTCGCTGGGCGTGGTGCCCGATGCGGTCGTGGGTCACTCGCAGGGTGAGATTGCTGCTGCTGTCGTGGCGGGCGCATTGTCGTTGGAGGACGGTGCGCGGGTGGTGGCGCTGCGTGCCCAGGTGATCGGCCGCGAGCTGGCCGGTCTGGGCGGCATGGCCTCGATCTCCCTCCCGCTGGGGGACGTTGAGGAGCGCCTGCCGGTCTGGCCGGGTCTGGGTGTGGCTGCGGTGAACGGGCCGAAGTCCACGGTCGTGTCCGGCGACGCGGATGCGGTGGTGGGTTTCGTGGCCGCATGTGAGGCCGAAGGTATCCGGGCTCGTCAGGTCCCGGTGGACTACGCTTCGCATTCGGCCCATGTGGAGCGCATCGAAGCGGAATTGCTCGATGCGTTGGCGGCGGTGCGTCCGCAGCCCGGCCGGGTGCCGTTCTACTCCACTGTCACCGCGGGTGTTCTCGACACCACAGCGTTGGACGCGTCCTACTGGTACCGCAACCTCCGCCTCCCGGTCCGTTTCGAGGAAACGGTCCGCACGCTGCTCGGCAAGGGTTTCGGTACGTTCGTCGAGTCCTCCGCCCACCCCGTCCTGGTGATGGGCATCCAGGAGACCGCCGATGATGCCTCCGGCGCCGAGGTCATCACCACCGGCTCGCTCCGCCGCGACGAGGGAGGCCTGGAGCGCTTCCTGGCCTCCGCCGCCGAGGCCTTCGTCCACGGCGTGGACATCGACTGGACCGCCCTCTACGACGGTTCCGGCGCCCGCCAGATCGACCTCCCCACCTACGCCTTCCAACGCAAGCACTACTGGATCGAACCCTCGGCCGGTCCTGCCGTCGCAGCTGCGCCGTCCGGCGTGGACACCTGGCGCTACGGGGTCACGTGGAAGGGCCTGTCCCCGGCCGAATCGCCAGCCCTGCAGGGCCGTTGGCTCCTCGTAGTCCCCGAAGGGAGCGAACCGCCCTTCACGCACGAACTGGACCACGCCCTCCGGCAACGTGGAGCCCAGCCGGAGACCTTGGCCGCACCCTGTGACACGTCCCGATCGCGGTTTGTGGAGCTTCTCGTCGGCAAACAGAAGGACGGAATCGCCGTACCGTTCGCCGGAGTCGTCTCGTTGCTCGGGCTCTCGCCCGTCCAGGAGGCGGTCGGCGGCTCGCTCTCCCTCCTCCAGGCCGTGCACGAGAGCGGTGTGGCTGCCGGGCGGGTCTGGGCGGTGACCCAGCAAGCAGTGGCCGTTGTGCCGGGTGAGGTGCCGGACGATCTCGGCGCCCAGCTGTGGGCGTTCGGCCGGGTCGCCGGGCTCGAGCTTCCCGATGTGTGGGGCGGGCTCGTCGATCTGCCGGAGAAAGCGGACGCACGGGCGCTGGACCACCTGGTCTCCGTACTCGCCGACGCCAACACCGACACCGACACCGAGGATCAGGTGGCAGTGCGGGGCTCCGGCGTGTACGCGCGGCGGATCAACCGGGCCGGAGGGACCGCGAAGTCGTCCTGGAGCCCGCGCGGTACGGTCCTGGTGACCGGTGGCACCGGTGCTCTCGGCGGTCACGTCGCACGATGGCTCGTCCGGGGTGGTGCCGACCACGTCGTTCTGACCAGTCGGCGGGGTGCGGATGTGCCCGGTGCCGCGGCCCTGGAGGCCGAACTCCGGGAATTCGGCGCCGAGGTGACCATCGCCGCCTGCGACGTCTCCGACCGTGCCGCCCTCGCGCGGCTGCTCGGCGAGCACCCGCCCACGGCCGTGTTCCACACCGCGGGCATGCTCGACGACGGCCTGATCGACACCTTGTCGCCGACCGCCTTCGACGCGATCCGAGGACCGAAGGCCACCGCGGCCCTGCACCTTCACGAGCTGACCCGGTCGCTGGAGCTGGACGCCTTCGTCCTCTTCTCCTCCGTCACCGGCACGTGGGGCAACGGCGGGCAGGCCGCGTACGCGTCGGCCAACGCCTCGCTCGACGCGCTCGCCGAGCGCCGCCGCGCGGAGAACCTTCCCGCCACGTCGATCGCCTGGGGCCTGTGGGGTGGCGGCGGCATGGCCGTGGGTGCGGGCGAGGACAGCCTGAACCGCCGCGGTATCCGCGCCATGGACCCCGACGAGGGCATCGCCTCCCTTCAGCAGGCCCTGGACCGGGACGACACCTGCGTGACCGTCATCGACGTCGACTGGGAGGAGTTCGCGCCGCGCACCGCGGCCCTGCGCCCCACGCCGATGTTCGACACCGTGCCCGAGGCGCGGCGGGCCCTGGACGCCGCGCGCCGCCAGCAGACCGCCGCCCGCACGACGCCCGTCGGTGAACTGGGCCGGCGTCTCGCAGGCCTGACCGAGGCCGAGCGGCTGCGCACCCTGGTCGAGCTCGTCCGGGGAGAGGCCGCCACCGTCCTGCGGCACGACACGACGGACCGGATCCGGCCGGACCGCCCGTTCAAGGCCGCGGGCTTCGACTCGCTCACGGCCCTCGAACTCCGCAACAGGCTCAACGCGGCGACCGGGCTGAGCCTCCCCTCGACGATCGTGTTCGACCGGCCCAGCCCGAACGCGCTCGCCGAGCACCTGATCGGCCGCCTGCTGGACCTGGACCCCGCGCCTGCGGCACCACCCGTGCCGGCGGGCGGCGGCAGCGCCGCCGAACCCGACGAGCCCCTGGCGATCATCGGCATGGCCTGCCGCTACCCCGGCGGGGCCGACACCCCCGAGGCCCTGTGGAAGCTGGTGGTGGAAGGCCTGGACGTCGTCGGGCAGCCGCCCACCGACCGCGGCTGGAACCTCGACGACCTCTACGACGCCGACCCCGACTCCGGCCGTCGCGGTACGACGTACGTGCGCGAGGGCGGATTCCTGCACGAGGCCGGCGAGTTCGACGCCGAATTCTTCGGCATCTCGCCCCGCGAGGCCTTCGTCATGGACCCGCAGCAGCGGTTGTTGCTGGAGACGTCGTGGGAGGCACTGGAGCGCGCCGGCATCGATCCCCAGACCCTCCGCGGCTCACGGACCGGTGTCTACGCCGGACTGACCCACCAGGAATACGCGTCCCGGCTGCACGAGGCCCCCGAGGAGCAGGAGGGTTACCTGCTCACGGGCAAGTCCGCGAGCGTGGTGTCGGGCCGGATCTCCTATGCGCTGGGCTTGGAGGGGCCGTCGGTGTCGGTGGACACGGCGTGTTCGTCGTCGTTGGTGGCGCTGCACCTGGCGGCGCAGTCGCTGCGTCAGGGGGAGTGCGACCTCGCGCTGGCCGGCGGCGTCACCGTCATGGCGGCTCCCGGTCTGTTCGTGGAGTTTTCACGGCAGCGGGGGCTTGCGCCCGACGGACGTTCGAAGGCGTTTGCGGATGCGGCGGATGGTACGTCGTGGGCCGAGGGTGCCGGCATGGTGCTGGTGGAGCGGTTGTCGGATGCGGTGCGGAACGGGCATCGGGTGCTGGCGGTGGTGCGTGGTTCGGCGGTGAACCAGGACGGTGCCAGCAACGGCCTGACGGCCCCCAGCGGTCCGTCCCAGCAACGTGTGATCACGCAGGCTCTCGTCAGCGCACGGCTCACGACATCCGATGTGGATGTCGTGGAGGGGCATGGGACGGGGACGACGCTGGGTGATCCGATCGAGGCGCAGGCGTTGCTGGCGACCTATGGTCAGGGTCGTTCGGCTGAACAGCCGTTGTGGTTGGGGTCGTTGAAGTCGAATATCGGGCACAGCCAGGCTGCTGCGGGTGTGGGTGGTGTCATCAAGATGGTGATGGCGCTTGAGCATGGTGTGTTGCCGCGGACGTTGCATGTGGACCGGCCTTCGTCGCATGTGGACTGGTCATCAGGTGCGGTGTCGTTGTTGACGGAGCAGGTGGTGTGGCCGGAGGTGGGCCGGCCGCGTCGTGCGGCGGTGTCGGCTTTCGGTGTGAGCGGGACGAATGCGCATGTGATTGTGGAGCAGGCGCCAGAGGTTGCTGCTGAGGCTGAGGATGGGTCGGGGCGTGGGCTGCCGGTGGTTCCGGTGGTGCTGTCGGGGCGTTCGGAGTCGGCTCTGCGGGAGCAGACGGCTCGTCTGGCGGCGCGTGTGCAGGGTGACCCCGGACTCGGTCTGACGGACGTGGGGTACTCGCTGGCGGTGGGGCGGTCGGTGTTCGAGCACCGGGCGGTGGTTCTGGCCGCTGATACCGGGGAGTTGCTGACGCGTCTGGACCGTCCGGCGGTGCACGGTGTTGCGTCGGACGCGGGTCGTTGTGCCCTGGTGTTTCCGGGTCAGGGGACGCAGTGGGTGGGGATGGGTGCGGGGCTGTTGGAGTCCTCGCCTGTGTTCGCGCGGCGGTTGGGTGAATGTGCGGATGCGTTGGCGCCGTTGGTTGATTTCGATGCCGTGGAGGTCATCCGGTCTGGCGCTGGTCTCGACCGGGTGGATGTGGTGCAGCCGGTGACGTGGGCGGTGATGGTGTCGCTGGCGGCGGTGTGGGAGTCGTTGGGTGTGGTGCCGGATGCGGTGGTGGGTCATTCGCAGGGTGAGATTGCTGCTGCGGTGGTGTGTGGTGCGCTGTCGTTGGAGGACGGTGCGCGGGTGGTGGCGTTGCGTGCTCAGGTGATCGGCCGGGTGCTGGCCGGTCTGGGCGGCATGGCCTCAATATCGCTCCCTTTGAAGGCCGTTGAGGAGCGTTTGGCGGCGTGGCCTGGTCTGGGTATTGCCGCGGTGAACGGACCGCAGTCCACGGTCGTGTCCGGCGACGCGGACGCGGTGGTGGGGTTTGTCGCCGCGTGCGAGGCCGGAGGCATCCGCGCCCGTCAGGTCCCCGTGGACTACGCCTCACACTCCGCCCACGTCGAGCGCATCGAAGCAGAGCTGCTCGACGCGCTGGCGGCCGTACGCCCGCAGCCCAGCAAGCTGCCCTTCTACTCCACCGTCACCGCGGGTGTTCTCGACACCACACAGCTGAACGCGTCCTACTGGTACCGCAACCTCCGCCTCCCGGTCCGTTTCGAGGAAACGGTCCGCTCGCTGCTGAGCGAAGGTTTCGGCACATTCATCGAGTCCTCCGCCCACTCCGCCCTGGTGATGGGCATCCAGGAGACCGCCGATGATGCCTCCGGCGCCGAGGTCATCACCACCGGCTCGCTCCGCCGCGACGAGGGAGGCCTGGAGCGCTTCCTGGCCTCCGCTGCCGAAGCGTTCGTCCACGGCGTGGACATCGACTGGACCGCCCTCTACGACGGTTCGGGCGCCCGCCAGATCGACCTCCCCACCTACGCCTTCCAACGCAAGCACTACTGGGCCCCCACCTCGCCCGCCGGTGTCGGCGATGCCGCTGCCGCGCGCTTCGGGATGAGCTGGGACGACCATCCGCTGATCGGCGGTGCGCTGCCGCTCGCCGCCGGCGGTGAGCTGGTGTTCGCCGGACGTATCTCGCTCACCGAACACCCCTGGCTGGCCGATCACGCGGTGTCCGGCCGGGTGCTCCTCCCGGGCACGGCCTTTGCCGAACTCGCCCTGCACGCTGCCGTCGTCACCGGCGCCTCGGGTGTGGAGGAACTCGGCCTGGAGGCGCCCCTGATCGTCCCCGACCGGGGCGGAGTGCGGATCCAGGTGCGGGTCGAGGAGGCCGGCGAGGACGGTCTGCGCAGGCTGGCCGTCCACTCGCAGCCCGAGGACGGGGACGAGGAGTGGGGTTCCGGCGCGCCGTGGACCCGTCACGCGACCGCCGTCCTGGCCGGCCGTCGTCCCGCCGCCGAGCCGTCGGCAGCCGAGTGGGCGGGGGAGGCCTGGCCCCCGGCCGGGGCGGAGCGCATCGACGTCGAGGAGGTGTACGCGCGGTTCGCCGGCCTCGGTTACGAGTACGGCGAGGTGTTCGCCGGCCTGGAATCCGTCTGGCGGCGTGACGGCGAGGTCTTTGCCGAGGTCGCGCTGCCGGCGCGGGCGGAGGCCGACGCCTCCCGGTACGGGGCGCATCCGGCGCTGCTGGACGCGGCCCTGCAGCCGTGGCTGGCCGGAGGGTTGCTCGACGTGCCCGACGACGGGGTGCTGCTGCCGTTCGCCTGGCAGGGCCTGACGCTGCACGCGGCCGGTGCACACCGCATCCGGGTGCGGATGGCCCGCAGCGGCGACGGGGCGGTGTCCCTGCACGCCGTGGACCCCGACGGGAAGCCGGTGGTCTCCCTCGGCGCCCTGGTCATGCGCCCGGTCGAACGCGCCCGGCTGGAGGCGCTGCTGGGCGCAGCGGGGACCCGGCCGCCCCTGTACCGCGTCGCGTGGCAGCGCGACACGGCGGAGCCCGGGCCGCTGCGCCGGACGGCCGTCGTGGGCGCGGACCCCTTCGGGCCGGACGGCCTGCCCGGCGGTGCCGTGGAGACCTACCTGGATCTGGCCGCGCTGCGTGCGGCGGTGGACGCCGGAGCCGCGGTGCCCGAAATCGTCGTGGCCGCTCTGCGTGGGCGGGGCGCAGCCGGGGTGCAGGACAAGGCGGTGTCGCCGGCGGACGTGCTCGCCGCGACCTGCGAGGGCCTCGCCCTCGTCCAAACATGGCTCGCCGACCGGCGGTTCGCCCACGCGCGTCTGGTCGTGCTGACCGAGGGCGCCGTCGCGGCCTCCTCCGGCTCCTCCGGGGAAGATGTGACGGACCTGGCGCGGTCCGGGCTGTGGGGGCTCGTCCGCTCCGCCCAGTCCGAGCACCCGGGCCGGCTGTCGCTCGTCGACACGGACGCGGAGGACTTCTCCCGCACCGCTCTGCCCGCAGCGATCGCCGCGGGCGCCGCGGGTGCCGACCAACTGGCCGTGCGCGCCGGGACCGTGCTGGTACCGCGGCTCGTGCGGGTCGAGGAGCACGCCCGCGACGGCGAGGCCGTCACGGTCGGCACCGACGGGTTCGAGCCCGGCGGAACCGTGCTGCTCACCGGCGCCACGGGAACGCTGGGGGCGCTGCTGGCCCGTCATCTGGTCACCGCGCACGGTGTCCGCAGGCTGCTGCTGCTCAGCCGCAGCGGGCGGAACGCCGCGGGGGCCGAGGAGTTGGAGGCGGAGCTGCGGCTGCTGGGGGCCGAGGTGGAGATCCGGGCGTGTGACGTGGCGGACCGGCCGTCGCTGCGGTCGGCGCTCGACTCCGTCCCGAAGGCGCATCCGCTGACCGCGGTGATCCACGCGGCGGGGGTGCTGGACGACGGCGCGGTCGACGCACTGGACCCGGGCCGGGTCGCGAGCGTGCTGCGGCCCAAGGCCGATGCGGCCCTGCACCTTCACGAGCTGACCGCACACCTGCCGCTGCGCGCGTTCGTGCTGTTCTCCGGCGCGGCGGGCCTGCTCGGCCGCCCCGGCCAGGCCAACTATGCGGCGGCGAACACGTTCGTCGATGCCCTGGCGCAGCACCGCCGTGTACGGGGGCTGCCCACCGTGTCCCTGGCCTGGGGTCTCTGGGGGGAGGCGAGCGGCATGACGGGTCACCTGTCCGGCGCGGACCTGCGCCGGATGCGGCGCTCCGGCATCGCGCCGCTGACGAACGACGAGGGACTGGCCCTGTTCGACGGGGCGTTGCGGGCGATGGCCGACGACGCGCTGCTCGTCCCGGTGCGCCTGGACACCGCGGCGCTTCGCCGTGAGCAGGCGGCGCACGGCACCGCCGCGCTCCCGGAGGTCCTGCGCGGCCTGGTTCCGGCCGCTGCGCCCCGGGCCGCGGGCGGCACGCCGGGCACCACCGGCGGTCCGGCGGTCTCCGGCGGGGAGACGTCCGCTGCCGAACTGGCGGAGCGCGTCCGGCGCCAGGACGGCCCGGCCCGGGTGCGGGAGCTCCTCGGCGCGGTGCGGACGCAGGTCGCGGACGTGCTCGGCTTCTCCGGGCCCGATGCGGTCGAACCCGGCCGTGCCTTCCGGGAGATCGGCTTCGACTCCCTGACCGCCGTCGACCTGCGCAACCGCCTCAACGCGGCCACGGGACTGCGGCTTCCCGCCGCCGTTGTGTTCGACCACCCCACGCCGGAGGCCCTGGCGGAGCACCTGGACGCCCAACTGGCGGGCGCCGATGCCGGTGACGTGGGCGAGGCGGCCCTGAACGGGCTCGCCGCGCTCGAATCCGCGGTGGCCGCGATGGCGGCCGACGACATCCGGCGCGAGGTGGTCCACCGGCGGCTGGCCGAGCTGCTCGGTGTCCTCGGCACTGCGGACACCGCCCCGCCGGCGGTGGCCGCCGCACCGGACGCGGAACTCGCCGGGCGACTGGACGCGGCCGACGACGAGGACCTTTTCGCCTTCATCGAGGAGCAGTTGTGAGCAACACCCCCGGCACGGAGCAGCCCCCGCGCCCCGCCCGGCCCGCCGGTGCGGACGGCGCCGACACCACCGACCGGATCCGCGACTACCTCAAGCGGGTCACGGCAGAGCTCGTCACCGTCCGAGGGCAGTTGCAGGCCGTCCAGGAGGCGGCCCGTGAGCCCATCGCGATCGTGTCGATGAGCTGCAGGATGCCCGGAGGCGCCGACACGCCCGAGAAGCTGTGGCAGTTGCTGGACTCGGGGACCGACGCGGTGTCCGGCCTGCCGGACGACCGCGGCTGGGACCTCGACGCGCTGTACGACCCGGACCCCGGCACCCCCGGGACCAGCTACGCGCGCCAGGGCGGGTTCCTGAATGAATGCGCCGATTTCGACCCGGAGTTCTTCGGGATCTCGCCGCGCGAGGCGCTGGCCATGGACCCGCAGCAGCGGCTGCTGCTGGAGACCGCCTGGGAGGCGTTCGAACGGGCCGGCCTGCCGCTGGACGCCGTGCGCGGCACCCGCACCGGCGTCTACGCGGGCGTCATGTACGACGACTACGGGGCACGGCTGCCGCACCACCCGGCGGGAAGCATCCCCGCGGACCTGGAGGGCTACCTCGTCAACGGCAGCGCCGGCAGCGTCGCCTCCGGCCGGATCTCCTACACCTTCGGGCTGCGCGGTCCCGCCCTGACGGTCGACACGGCGTGCTCCTCGTCGCTGGTGGCCCTGCACCTGGCCGTCCAGGCGCTGCGCCAGGGCGAGTGCGACTTGGCGCTGGCCGGCGGTGCCACCGTGCTGTCCACGCCGACGATGCTCGTCGACTTCGCCCGGCAGCGCGGGCTGTCCGCCGACGGCCGCTGCAAGGCGTTCTCCGCCGCGGCCGACGGCACGGGCTTCGGCGAGGGCGTCGGGCTCCTGCTCCTGCAGCGGCTGTCGGACGCACGTCGCGACGGCCGTCGCGTGCTCGCCGTCATCCGGGGCTCGGCCGTCAACCAGGACGGTGCCGGCAACGGCCTGACCGCGCCCAACAGCCCCGCCCAGCAGCGGGTGATCCGCGCCGCGCTGAAGAACGCCGGCCTCACCCCCGACCAGGTCGACGCCGTCGAGGCGCACGGCACGGGCACCTCGCTCGGCGACCCCATCGAGGCCGAGGCGCTGCTCGCGACGTACGGGCAGGGCCGGCCCGCCGGGCGGCCGCTGTGGCTGGGGTCGCTGAAGTCGAACATCGGGCACACCCAGGCCGCCGCCGGTGTGGGCGGGGTCATCAAGATGGTGCTCGCCCTCGAACACGGCGTGCTGCCGAAGACGCTGCACGCGGACGAACCGACGTCCCACGTCGACTGGTCGTCCGGCGCCGTGTCCCTGCTCACCGACCGCCGTACGTGGCCCGTTCGGGAAGAAGGGGAGCCGCGGCGGGCCGGGATATCCGCCTTCGGGGCGAGCGGCACCAACGCGCACCTGATCCTGGAGACCCCGCCCCGGCCCGGGCCGGCCGCGGAACGGCACGACGGGGAACGGACGTCGGACGGCACCGCCTGGGTGCTCTCCGCGAAGGACGACGACGCGCTGCGGGAGCGGGCCCGCAGTCTGCACACCGTCCTGCGCGACCACCGGGCGGAACCGGAGGCCGTGGCGGGCGTCCTCGCACACGGCCGCACCGCCTTCCCCCGCCGCGCCGTCGTGCTGGGCGAAGGACGCGACGCGCTGCTGCGCGGGCTGGCCGTGCTGGCCGACGGGCCGGACACGGCGCCGGACGGGCAGCAGCAGGACGCCCCCGCACCGCAGTTGGTCACGGGCGAGGCGGCCGAAGGCCGCCGCACCGCGTTCCTGTTCACCGGCCAGGGCAGCCAGCGCCCCGGAACGGGACGGGAACTGTACGCCCGGCACCCTGTGTTCGCCCGCGCCCTGGAGGAGGCATGGGAGGCGCTCGACCCGCACCTGCCGGAGGAGCCCTCGCTGCGCGAGGTGATGTTCGCCGGGCCCGGCACGGAGCACGCCGCGCTGCTGGACCGCACCGACTACACCCAGCCCGCGCTGTTCGCCCTCGGGGTCGCGCTCCACCGCCTCGCCACCGCCCAGGGCCTGCAGGCCGAGGCCGTCATGGGCCACTCCGTCGGCGAGATCACCGCCGCCCACGTCGCCGGCGTCCTCGACCTCGCCGACGCAGCCCGGCTCGTCGCCGCGCGCGGCCGGCTCATGGCGGACCTCCCGCCCGGCGGGGCGATGGCGGCCCTCCAGGCGAGCGCCGAGGAGATCGCGCCGCACCTGGCCGGCCGCGAGCACGAGCTGAGCCTGGCCGCCGTCAACGGGCCCGCCGCCGTGGTGATCGCGGGCGACGAGCCGGCAGTACTGGAACTGGCCGCCGCCTGGCGGGAACGCGGCCGGGACACCAAGCGGCTGACGGTCAGTCACGCCTTCCATTCGCCGCACATGGACGGCATGTTGACACAGTTCGAAAAGATCGCTCGCGGGATCGGCTACCGGGAACCGAGGATCCCAGTCATGTCGAACCTCGCCGGCGCACTCACCGACGGCAGCGCCCTGAGCACTGCCGACCACTGGGTCCGGCATGCCCGGGAGACGGTGCGCTTCCACGACGGCGTCCGTGCACTGCGCGCGGACGGCATCGACACCTTCGTCGAACTCGGCCCCGACGCCGTCCTGACCGCCATGACCCGCACCTCCCTGGACGGCACCGCCGACACCGGCGTGCTGGCCGTGCCCGTGCTGCGCCGCGGCCGCCCCGAGACGGCCGTCTTCGCCGAGGCCATGGCCACGGCGTACGTCCACGGCGCCCCCGTCGACCTGGCCCCGCGGACCGTCGCCCCCGGCCTCGCCGCGGAACTGCCCACCTACCCCTTCCGGCGCACCCGTTACTGGCTCGACGCCCCCGTACCCACGGGCGACCTGGCCGCCGCCGGGCTCGGCCCCGCACGGCACCCGCTGCTGAGCGCCGTAGTCGACCTCCCCGACGGGGGCGGCGCACTGTGGACGGGCACCCTCGGCACCCGCACCCACCCGTGGCTCGCCGAGCACACGGTGGCCGGGCACGCCGTCGTCCCCGGCACCGCCCTGCTGGACCTCGCCCTGCACGCCGCCGGCGGCCCCGTGGCCGAGCTGACCTTCGCATCCCCCCTCGTCCTCCCCGCCGACGGACCCGTACGGTTGCACGTCCACCTCGGCACGCCGGGCGACGACGGCACCCGGCCGCTGCGCATCCACTCCGCCCCGGCCACGGACGCCCCCGGAGACGACACCTGGACCCTGCACGCCCACGGAAGGGCCGCCCCCGGCCCTGCCGGCGACGCCCCGGACTTCACCGGGACCTGGCCGCCCGAGGGCGCCGAACCCCTCGGCACCGAGGGCGAGTACGCGCGCTTCGCCGCCGCCGGCATCGGCTACGGGCCCGCCTTCCAAGGACTGCACGCCGCCTGGCGGCGGGGCGACGAGGTGTTCGCCGACGTCGAACTCCCCGACGCCCACGCCGCCGACGCCGCGCACTACGGACTGCACCCCGCCCTCCTGGACGCCGCGCTCCACGCCGTCGCCCTCACCCGCGACGGTGCCCACGGCCTCCTGCCGTTCTCCTGGAACGACGTGACCCTGCACACCGCGGGAGCCCGGACCCTGCGGGTACGGATCTCCCCGTCCCCGGCCGGCGCGCACGCCGTCACGGTGACGGCGGCCGACGGTGCGGGCCGCCCCGTCCTCAGCGCAGGCTCCCTGGCCCTGCGCGCACCCGCCACCGACCGCATCGCGGCGGCGGCCCGCGACGGACTGCCCCTGCACCGGCTCACCTGGTCGCCCCTCGACGCCGCCCCGACAACCGCCGCGGCGCACCCCTGGCATGTCATCGGCACCCCGGACCCGGCCCTGTCCGCCGGACCGGCACGGCACCACACCGACCTCTCCGCCCTCGCCTCCTCGTGGACGGACGACGGGGACGCCGGGCCCGTGCTGGCCGACCTCCGCCGGCCCGCCGGCGCCGGGGCCGCCGACGACCCGCGCGAGATCACCGGGCGCGCCCTGGCCCTGGCCCAACAGTGGCTCGCCGACGAGCACTTCACCGGCGCCCGCCTCACCTTCCTCACCCGAGGAGCCGTGGACACCGGCGACGGCGCGGCCGACCCGGCCGCCGCCTCGGTCTGGGGACTCCTGCGCTCCGCGCAGAACGAACACCCCGGCCGGTTCGCACTCGTCGACGTCGACGACTCCCCGGACTCCCACCGGGCCCTGCCCGCCGCGGTGGCCGCCGGCGCGGACCAACTCGCCGTGCGCACAGGCGTACTGCACACCCCCGCGCTGACCCGCGCCCGGACCGCCCCGCAGGAGCGGCCCGCCCCCTGGACCGCCGGCGACACCGGCACCGTCCTCGTCACCGGCGGCACCGGAAGCCTCGGCAGCGCCGTCGCACTCCACCTGGCCCGCCGGCACGGCGCCCGGCACCTGCTGCTGACCAGCAGGCACGGCGCAGCCGCCCCGGCGGCAGCACACCTGGCCGCAGAACTCGCCGAGGCGGGCGCCACCGCCGAGTTCGCGGCCTGCGACGCCGCCGACCGCGAAGCACTGGCCGCCCTCCTGGCCCGCATCCCCGCCGACCGTCCCCTCACCGCGATCGTGCACACCGCGGGAGTGCTCGACGACGGCGTCATCGGCGCCCAGACCCCCGAGCGCCTCGACACCGTCCTGCGGCCCAAGACCGACGCCGTGCGCGCGCTGCACGAACTGACCCGCGACCTGGACCTGAAGGCCTTCGTCCTGTTCTCGTCCGCGGCCGGAGTCCTCGGCAGCGCCGGACAGTCCACCTACGCCGCGGCCAACGCCCACCTCGACGCGTTCGCCTCCTGGCGCCGCGCCCAAGGCCTGCCCGCACTGTCGCTGGGCTGGGGCCCCTGGGACGGCGACGGCATGGCCGGGGGCCTGGAGGACCGCGACGCCGCACGGCTGCGCCGCTCGGGCATCGCACCCCTCGGCCGGGACGAGGCACTGGAACTCTTCGACGCCGCCTGCGCCCACGACGACGCCCACCTCGTCCCCATGCGCCGGGACGCGCCCGGTCCGCTCGGCCGGGCCACCGGCACGCCGGCACCCGCCGCCCCGGCCGGCCCCGACGACGCCCGCCCGAAGCCGGCCACTCTCGCCGAACGGCTGACCGGGGCACACCGCTCCGAGCGCGGCACGCTGATCCTCGACATGGTCCGCGGACACGTCGCCGCGGTCCTCGGCTACCGCGGCCCGGCGGACGTCCAGCCCGGACGCACCTTCAAAGAAGCGGGATTCGACTCGCTCACCGCCGTCGAACTGCGCAACCGGCTCTCCGCCGAGACCGGGCTGCGCCTGCCCGCGACGCTGGTCTTCGACCACCCGACCCCGCAGGCACTGGCCGACCACATCGACGACGCCCTCCCGGGCGCCGAAGCGGCCGTCCACGCCCTGCTGGACCAACTCGCCGAAGCCACCGCACAGACGACCGGCGACCAGGACCTCGGCGACACCGTCGCCCGCCGACTGCACGAGATCCTCGCCGGCCTGACGACCTCCGCCGTACCGCCTGTCAACCACGACGACGCCGTACCGCCGACGGCCGCCGACCCCGGCGCCCCGACCGGCGAGGACGTGACCGCACGACTCCGATCAGCCTCGGACGACGAGCTGTTCGAACTCTTCGACACCGGGTTCCACTCCGCCTGACGAACCACTCAGTACCGACATCTCCAAGGGGGAGCTGTGTCCGCCAACGACACCACGGGCAGCAACATCACACCTGCCGTCGGCAACACGAGCAACGAAGACAAACTCCGCGACTACCTCCGGCGCGCCATGGCGGACCTCCACGAGACCCGCGAACGGCTGCGCGCCGCCGAGGAACGCGGCAACGACCCGGTCGCGATCGTGGGGATGGCGTGCCGTTTTCCGGGTGGGGTGGTTTCGCCTGAGGGTTTGTGGGATTTGGTGGTGTCGGGTGGGGATGCGGTGTCGCCGTTTCCGTCTGATCGTGGGTGGGATGTGGCGGGTCTGTTCGATCCGGATCCGGGTCGTGTGGGTCGGTCGTATGTGCGTGAGGGTGGTTTCCTTCATGGTGCGGGTGAGTTCGATGCGGAGTTTTTCGGTATTTCGCCGCGTGAGGCGGTGGCGATGGATCCGCAGCAGCGGTTGTTGCTGGAGACGTCGTGGGAGGCGCTGGAACGCGCCGGGATCGACCCGCACACCCTCCGCGGTTCACGAACCGGCGTCTACGCCGGTGTGATGTATCACGACTACGGAACCGACCACCCCTCCTCCGCGGACGAGGCCGGCGGCTTCCTCGGCACCGGTACCTCGGGCAGCGTGGTGTCGGGCCGGATCTCCTATGCGCTGGGCTTGGAGGGGCCGTCGGTGTCGGTGGACACGGCGTGTTCGTCGTCGTTGGTGGCGCTGCACCTGGCGGCGCAGTCGTTGCGTCAGGGGGAGTGCGACCTCGCGCTGGCCGGCGGCGTCACCGTCATGGCCACCCCCGCCTCCTTCGTGGGGTTCTCGCAGCAGCGGGGGCTTGCACCCGACGGCCGCTGCAAGGCATTTGCGGATGCAGCCGACGGCACCGCATGGGCCGAGGGCGCGGGCATGCTCCTTGTCGAGCGGTTGTCGGATGCGGTGCGCAACGGGCATCAGGTGCTGGCGGTGGTGCGTGGTTCGGCGGTGAACCAGGACGGCGCCAGCAACGGCCTGACGGCGCCGAGCGGTCCGTCCCAGCAACGTGTCATCCGTGCCGCACTGGCCAACGGCGGTCTGGCGTCCGACCAGGTCGACGTGGTGGAGGGGCATGGGACGGGGACGACGCTGGGTGATCCGATCGAGGCGCAGGCGTTGTTGGCGACTTATGGTCAGGGGCGTTCTGCTGAGCGGCCGTTGTGGTTGGGGTCGTTGAAGTCGAATATCGGGCACAGCCAGGCTGCTGCGGGTGTGGGTGGTGTCATCAAGATGGTGATGGCGCTTGAGCGTGGTGTGTTGCCGCGGACGTTGCATGTGGACCGGCCTTCGTCGCATGTGGACTGGTCGTCGGGTGCGGTGTCGTTGTTGACGGAGCAGGTGGTGTGGCCGGAGGTGGGCCGGCCTCGTCGTGCGGCGGTGTCGGCTTTCGGTGTGAGTGGGACGAATGCGCATGTGATTGTGGAGCAGGCGCCTGAGGTTGCTGCTGAGGCTGAGTCGGCGGGGCGTGAACTGCCGGTGGTTCCGGTGGTGTTGTCCGGGGTGTCTGCTGCGGCGTTGCAGGGGCAGCGGGATCGCCTGCGGTCGCTGGTCGAGCGTGCGGAAGAGCTGACCCTCGCGGATGTGGGTTACTCGCTGGCGGTGGGGCGTTCGGTGTTCGAGCACCGGGCGGTGGTTCTGGCCGGTGACCGGGGTGAGTTGTTGTCCCGGTTGGGTGAGGACGTGGCGGCTGGTGTGGTCGGTGGTCGTGTCTCGTCTGCGGCGGGTCGTCGGGTGCTGGTGTTTCCGGGGCAGGGGACGCAGTGGGTGGGGATGGGTGCGGGGCTGTTGGAGTCCTCGCCCGTCTTCGCGCGGCGGTTGGGTGAGTGTGCGGATGCGCTGGCGCCGTTGGTTGATTTCGATGTGGTGGAGGTTGTTCGCGGGGGCGGCGCTCTTGACCGCGTTGATGTGGTGCAGCCGGTGACGTGGGCGGTGATGGTGTCGCTGGCGGCGGTGTGGGAGTCGCTGGGCGTGGTGCCCGATGCGGTCGTGGGTCACTCACAGGGTGAGATCGCCGCTGCTGTCGTGGCGGGCGCACTGTCGTTGGAGGACGGCGCGCGGGTGGTGGCGCTGCGTGCCCAGGTGATCGGCCGCGAGCTGGCCGGCCTGGGCGGCATGGCCTCGATCTCCCTCCCGTTGGGGGACGTTGAGGAGCGTTTGACGGGGTGGCCGGGGTTGGGTGTTGCCGCAGTGAACGGTCCGCGCTCCACGGTCGTTTCCGGTGATGCGGATGCGGTCGTGGGTTTCGTGGCTGCATGTGAGGCCGAGGGTGTCCGGGCCCGTCAGGTCCCGGTGGACTACGCCTCACACTCCGCCCACGTCGAGCGCATCGAAGCTGAACTCCTGGGTGCTCTGGCAGCGGTGCGCCCGCAGCCCAGCCGGGTGCCGTTCTACTCGACCGTCACCGGCGATGTTCTCGACACCACAGCGTTGGACGCGTCCTACTGGTACCGCAACCTCCGCCTCCCGGTCCGTTTCGAGGAAACGATTCGCACCCTCCTCGGTAAGGGTTTCGGTACGTTCATCGAGTCCTCCGCTCACCCCGTCCTGGTGATGGGCATCCAGGAGACCGCCGACGTCGCCGGCACCGAAGCCGTCACCACCGGCTCGCTCCGCCGCGACGAGGGAGGCCTGGAGCGCTTCCTGGCCTCCGCCGCCGAGGCCTTCGTCCACGGCGTGGACATCGACTGGACCGCCCTCTACGACGGTTCGGGCGCCCGTCAAATCGATCTGCCCACCTACGCCTTCCAACGCAAGCACTACTGGATCGAGTCCGCCCCACCGGTCTCGAACGACACCTCAGCCGCCGGCCGCACGGCCACCGAGACCGATTCGGTGTACCAGGTGACGTGGAAGAGCCTGGGGCTGACGGACACCAGCAAGCGTCTGTCCGGGCGTTGGCTGGTCGTTCTCCCCACGCCGCTCGCCGGCACCGGGACCGAGGAGCACATCCGTCAGGCCCTGGCCGACCGGGGTGCGGAGGTCGAGGTGCTGGCCGTCACGCCCGTCGACGCCGAGCGTTCGCGGCTGTGCGCGTACCTCGCCGAGGCGGCCGGCCGGGCGGACGCCGGGCCGCTGCGCGGTGTCCTGTCCCTGCTCGCGTTCGCCGAGGGCGGCCACCCCGACCACCCGGCGGTGCCGCTCGGCCTCGCGGCGTCCCTGGCCCTGGTCCAGGCGGCGGGTGACGCGGGCATCGAGGCCCGGCTGTGGACCGTCACCCGGGGCGCGGTCTCCGTGTCCCCCGGCGAGACGCCGTCGGTCGACCAGGCCCAGGTCTGGGGGTTCGGCCGCGTCGCCGCCCTGGAGTTCCCGCACTGCTGGGGCGGCCTGGCCGACCTGCCGCAGGCGGCGGACGAGCGGTCGTTCCGGCACCTCGCGGCCGCCCTGGCCGCCGAGGGGCCCGAGGACCAGGTGGCGGTGCGCGCCTCCGGTACGTACGGACGCCGCCTCGCCCTCGCGACCGCCGGGAGCCGGCGGCCCGAGGCCGTCCGGGTCCGGGGCACGGTGCTCGTCGTCGGTGACATCGCCGGTGTGGCGGGCCCGTTGGCGCGCCGGCTGCTGGCGGACGGCGCCGAGCACGTCACCCTCGCCGGTCTGACCGGCGGTCTCACGACGGGAGTCGTCGGAGGCGAACCGGCCGATGTCGCCGACCGGATCACCCTGGTCCCGTGCGACCTCGCCGACGACGAGGCGCTGCGCGAACTGCTCGCCACGACCGTGCCCGCCGCCGTGTACATCGCTCCGCCCCCCGCGCCCCTTGCGGCGCTCACCGAGACCACCATCGAGTGCTTCGCCGCCGCCGTCACCGCCAAGACCGACCTCGGGACCCGGCTCGACGCGCTGTTGGAGGGCACCGCCCTCGACGCGTTCGTGGTCTTCTCGTCCGTCTCCGGGGTGTGGGGCGGGGCCCGGCAGGGCGGGTACGCCGCCGGCACCGCCGGCCTGGACGCGCTGGTCGCCCGCCGCCGGGCCCGGGGCCTGCCGGCCACGTCGGTGGCCTGGACCCCCTGGCGGGGCGCGGACGTTCCCGCGGCCGTCGCCGAACAGCTGCGCCGCACCGGCCTGTCGCTCCTCGACCCCCAGCGGGCCCTGGACGCGCTCGCGGGGGCGACGGCGCGCGCGGAGAGCGACGTGGCCGTCGCGGACGTCGACTGGGAGCGCTTCGTCCCCGCCTACACGTCCGTGCGGCCCTCCGCGCTGCTGGACGAACTGCCGGCGGTGCGGCGGCTGCGCGAGGCCGAACACGCCGCCGCCCCCGGCACTCCCGAGGGCTCGGCGCTGGCCGCCTCGCTGCGCGGCACGTCCGAGCAGGAGCAACAGCGCACGCTGCTGCGCCTGGTGCGCTCGCACGCCGCGGCCGTCCTCGGGCAGGAGTCGCTGGAGGACGTCGCGCCCGAACGCGCCTTCCGCGAGCTGGGCTTCAGCTCGGTGACGGCGGTCGAGCTGCGCACGCGGCTCGCCGAGGCCACCGGCCTGACCCTCGACGCCTCGCTGGTGTTCGACCACCCCAACCCGCTCGCCCTGGCCCGACACCTGCGGGAGGCCCTCACCGGTGACGCCGAGGACCGCGACGCCGAGGCCTTCGCCACCACGGCGTCGGCCGGCGACGGGGAACCCATCGCCATCGTCTCCATGGCCTGCCGCTTCCCCGGGGGCGTCAACACCCCCGACGAGCTGTGGCAGATGCTGGAGCGCGGCGGCGACGCCATCACCGCCTTCCCCACCAACCGCGGCTGGGACACCGAGGGCCTCTACGACCCGGACCCCGACGCCAGGGGACGCACCTATGTCCGCGAGGGCGGCTTCCTGCACGAGGCGCCCGACTTCGACCCGGCCTTCTTCGGCATCTCGCCCCGCGAGGCGCTGGCCATGGACCCGCAGCAGCGGCTGCTGCTGGAGACCGCCTGGGAGGCCTGCGAGCGAGCCGGCTTCGATCCGACGGTGCTGCGCGGCAGCCGGACCGGCGTGTTCGTGGGCACCAACGGCCAGCACTACATGCAGCTGTTGCAGAACGGCGAGGAGGACTTCGACGGTTACCTGGGCACCGGCAACTCCGCCAGTGTGATGTCCGGCCGGCTCTCCTACGTCTTCGGGCTCGAAGGACCCGCGGTCACCGTGGACACGGCCTGCTCCGCGTCGCTGGTCGCCCTGCACCTGGCGATCCAGGCGCTCCGCCGCGGCGAGTGCGGCATGGCGCTGGTCGGCGGCGCGACCGTGATGTCCACGCCCGAGATGCTCGTGGAGTTCTCGCGCCAGCGCGTCATGTCCCCGTCCGGCCGGTCCAGGGCGTTCGCCGCCTCCGCCGACGGGGTCTCCCTGGGCGAGGGCGCGGGCATGCTGCTCGTCGAGCGGCTCTCGGACGCCCAGGCCAACGGCCATCCCGTACTGGCCGTCCTCCGTGGCTCGGCCGTCAACCAGGACGGTGCCAGCAACGGCCTGACCGCCCCCAACGGCCCTTCCCAGCAGCGCGTCATCCGCCAGGCGCTCGCCGACGCCGGGCTGGGCACGGACGAGGTCGACGCCGTCGAGGCGCACGGCACCGGCACCGAACTCGGCGACCCCATCGAGGCGCAGGCCCTCATCGCCACGTACGGCGGCGCCCGTACGCCGGACCGGCCGCTGTGGTTGGGGTCGGTGAAGTCCAACCTCGGCCACACCCAGGCCGCCGCCGGTGTCGCCGGCGTCATCAAGATGGTGCTGGCGCTGCGGCACGGTGTCCTGCCGCGCACGCTGCACGTCGACGCGCCCACCCCCCGCACGGACTGGTCCGCCGGCACCGTGGCCCTGCTCACCGAGCCCGTGGCGTGGGACGGCGGGGAGACCCCGCGCCGCGCCGCCGTCTCCGCGTTCGGCATCAGCGGTACGAACGCCCACGTCATCGTCGAGGAGGCGCCGCTTCCGGCCGGGCCGGAGGCCGTTGGCGCCACGCCGGGGACGGAGCCCGAGGAGACCCCCGACTGGTGGGAGGAGGTCACCGTTCCGCTGCTGCTGTCCGCGCGCACGGAGGCGGCGCTGTTCGCGCAGGCCGCGCGGTTGCGCGACGGACTCGTCGAGCATCCGGGCATGCACCCCGCGGACGCCGGCTACACGCTGATCACGGCGCGGTCCCGGTTCGAGCACCGGGCAGCGGTGATCGGCGAGAGCCGGGAGGAGCTGCTCGACGCCCTCAACTCCCTCGCCCAGGGCCGCTCGCACCTCGCCGTCCTCCGCGGCACCGCCGGCCCCGGCGACCGGGTCGTCTTCGTCTTCCCCGGCCAGGGGTCGCAGTGGACGGCCATGGCCGAAGGGCTCCTCGACCGTTCCCCGGCCTTCCGGGAGACCGCCGAGGCGTGCGACACGGCGCTGCGTTCCTACCTGGACTGGTCCGTCCTGGACGTGCTCCGCCAGGAGCCCGGCGCACCGTCGCTCGGCCGGGTCGACGTCGTCCAGCCCGTGCTGTTCACCATGATGGTCTCCCTCGCGGCCACGTGGCGCTCCCTGGGCGTCCATCCCGCGGCGGTCGTCGGGCACTCGCAGGGCGAGATCGCCGCCGCCTACGTGGCGGGCGGGCTCTCCCTCGACGACGCGGCGCGGATCGTGGCGCTGCGCAGTCAGGCATGGCTGACGCTGGCGGGCAAGGGCGGCATGATCGCCGTCACGCTGCCGCCCGCCGAACTGCGGGCCCGCCTGGTCCGGTTCGGCGACCGGCTCTCCGTCGCGGCCGTCAACAGCCCCGGCACGGCCGCCGTCGCCGGCGACGTGGAGGCGCTGCGCGAACTGCTCGACGAACTCACCGCCGACGGCGTGCACGCGCGGGCCATCCCCGGCGTGGACACCGCGGGCCACTCCGCGCAGGTCGACGCGCTCAAGGAACGCCTGATGGACGTGCTGGCCCCGGTCGCCCCGCAGTCGGGCACCGTGCCCTTCTACTCCACCGTCACCGGCGGCCTGCTGGACACCGCCGGACTGGACGCCGACTACTGGTACCGCAACATGCGCGAGCCCGTCGAACTGGAGCAGGCGACGCGTGCACTGGTCGCCGACGGTCACGAGATCTTCCTGGAGACGAGCCCGCACCCCATGCTGGCCGTCTCCCTCCAGGAGACCATCGCCGACACCGGGCGGGAGGCCGCCGTCCTGGGCACCCTGCGGCGGGACAAGGGCGGCGCCCGCTGGTTCGCCGCCGCCCTGGGCATGGCCCACGTCAACGGTGCCGAGATCGACGCGGAGGCCCTCTTCGGCGCCGACTCCCGCCGGGTCGACCTGCCCACCTACCCCTTCCAGCGGGAGCGCTACTGGTACAACTCGCCGGCCCGGCGCGGCGACGTCTCCTCCATCGGCCTGCAGGAGGCCGACCACCCGTTGCTCGGCGGCGGCGTCGAGCTCCCCGAGTCGGGCTCCGTCGTCTACACGGCCCGCCTGTGCACCGACAGCCAGCCCTGGCTGGCCGACCACGCCCTGATGGGGACGATCCTGCTGCCCGGCGCGGCCCTGGTCGACCTCGCCCTGTGGGCCGGTGCCCAGAACGGCTGCCCCGGCCTGGAGGAACTCACCCTGCAGGCACCCCTGGTGCTGCCCGACAACGGACGCGTGGAACTGCGCCTCCTCGTCGGGGCCGCCGGCGACGACGGGCGGCGCACCCTGACCGTGCACTCCCGGGACGCCGACGCCCCGCCGCGGTCCCCGTGGGCCCGGCACGCCGAGGGCACCGTCGCCCCCGCCGACGACACGGCCGCGCCCCCCGCCCCGTACACGGCATGGCCCCCGCAGGGCGCCGCACAGCCGGCCGAGGGCGCCGAACCCGCCTCCTTCTACGAGCGGTTCACCGACCGCGGCTACCACTACGGCCCGCTGTTCCGCGGGTTCCGCGCGGGCTGGAACGACGGCGAGGCCGTCCACGCCGAGGTCGCCCTGCCCGCCCAGGCCGAGGGCACGGCACGGCTGTTCGGCGTCCACCCGGTGCTCCTCGACGCCGCCCTGCAGGCCATGGCCCTGGGCCGGTTCTTCCCCGAGGACGGGCAGGCCCGGATGCCGTTCGCCGCACGCGGCGTGCGCCTGTACGCCGCGGGCGCCCGGCAATTGCGCGTGAGTATCGCGCCGACCGGGGACGAAGCGGTCCGGGTGGTGTGCACCGACGAACAGGGACGGCCGGTCCTCGTCGTCGACGAACTGGTCGTCCGCCCGGTCTCCGGAGAGCAACTGGCCGCAGGGGCGAACGGGCAGCAGGCCCGCCGCAACGGCTCGCTGTACGAGGTCCACTGGCCCGAACTCGCCCTGCCGCTCGCCCTCCCCGCCCGGCGCTGGGCCGTCGTCGGCGAAGACCACGTCAAGGCCGCCGCCTCCCTGGAGGCCGCGGGCGCCGACTGCACCTGGTACCCCGGCTTCGAGGCCCTGGCCGAGGCGGCCGGGGCGGGCGACGCCCCCGACACCGTGCTGGTCTCCTTCCCGCAGGCCCCCGTGCTCGGCGCGGCCGCCGTGCACGAGGCGACCCACCGCGCCCTGGACGTCCTCCAGGGCTGGCTGGTGGCCGGCGAGCGGCTCGGCGCCGCCACCCTGGCCCTGGTCACCCGCGGAGCCGTCGACGCCGCCCCCGGCGAACACGTCCAGGACCCGGCCGCCGCGGCGGTGTGGGGTCTGGTCCGCTCCGCCCAGTCCGAGGAACCCGACCGGATCGTGCTCCTCGACACCGACACCGACGCCACCCCGGCACCCCTCCTCGAAGCCGCCCTCGCCACCGGCGAACCCCAGGTCGCCGTCCGGGCCGGCACCGTCTGCGCCCCCAGGCTGCGCCGTGCCGCCGCCCCCGCCGCCGACACCCTGGCACCGCCGCCCGGCAGCCGCGCCTGGCGGCTGGGCACCACCGGCACCGGCACCCTGGAGGACCTCCGCCTCGTGCCCGCCCCGGACACCCGGGAGGCCCTGGAACCGGGCCAGGTGCGCATCGCCGTACGCGCCGCGGGCCTCAACTTCCGCGACACGCTCATCGCCCTCGGCATGTACCCGGGCGACGGCGTCATGGGCGCGGAGGGCGCCGGCGTGGTCACCGAGACCGGCCCCGGCGTGACCGGTCTGGAGCCCGGCGACCGCGTCCTGGGCATGTGGACCGGAGGCTTCGGCCCGTACGCCGTCGCCGACCACCGCATGGTCGTCCGCATGCCCCGCGACTGGTCCTTCGCCCAGGCCGCGTCCGTACCGGCCGTCTTCCTGACCGCCCACTACGCGCTGACCCGGCTGGCCCGGGCCACGGCGGGCCAAACCCTGCTCGTCCACGCGGGCACCGGCGGCGTCGGCATGGCCGCCCTCCAACTCGCCCGCCACCTGGGCCTGACCGTGTACGCCACCGCGAGCCCCGGCAAGTGGGACACCCTGCGCGGCCTGGGCCTGCCCGACTCCGCCATCGCCAACTCCCGTACCACCGAGTTCGCGCAGCGGTTCCTCGAAGCCACCGGCGGCCGCGGCGTGGACATCGTCCTCAACTCCCTGGCCGGGGAGTTCGTCGACGCGTCCCTGCGCCTGCTGCCGCGCGGCGGCCACTTCCTGGAGCTCGGCAAGGCCGACGTCCGCGACCCCCGGCGGATCGCGGACGACCGACCCGGCACGGAATACCGGGCGTTCGACCTGGTCCAGGCCGGCCCGGAGACGGTCGGGGAGATGCTCGGCGAGCTGATGGAGCTCTTCGCCTCCGGCACCCTGCGGCCCCTGCCCCTGACCACCTACGACGTCCGGCACGCCGCCGAGGCGTTCCGCACGCTCAGCCAGGCCCGCCACACCGGCAAGCTCGTCCTGACGATGCCGCCCGCCTACGACCCCTTCGGCACCGTCCTGGTGACGGGCGGCACCGGCACCCTCGGCAGCGCCGTCGCCCGCCACCTGGTCACCGAACACGGCGTACGCCACATCGTGCTGGCCGGCCGCAACGGCCTCACGGCCGAGGGTGCGCCCGAGCTGGCCGCGGAACTGGAGGCACAGGGCGCCGAGGTGACCATCAGGGCCTGCGACGCGGGCGACCGGGAGCAACTCGCCGCCCTCATCGGGGACATCCCCGAGCGGCACCCGCTGACCGCCGTCGTCCACACCGCCGGCGTCCTCGACGACGGGACCGTGCCCACGCTCACTCCGCGGATGCTGGACACCGTCCTGCACCCCAAGGTGGACGCCGTCCTCAACCTGCACGAACTCACGCAGAACCACGACCTGTCGGCCTTCGTCCTCTACTCCTCCTCGTCGGCCCTCTTCGGCAGCCCCGGACAGGGCGGCTACGCGGCGGCCAACGGCTTCCTCGACGCCTTCGCCGGCCACCGCAGGGAACGCGGCCTGCCCGGCCTCTCCCTGGCCTGGGGCCTGTGGGCGGACAACAGCAGGATGGCGGGCCACCTCGACCAGGGCGACATGCACCGGCGGCTCGCCCGGGGCGGCATCCTGCCCCTCACCGCGGCCGAGGGACTCGCCCTGTTCGACGCCGCCCAGGAGTCCGGTGCCCCGGTACAGGTCCCCATCAGGATCAACCACGCGGCGCTGCGCGCCTCGGGCAACGTCCCGCCGTTCCTCACCGAACTGACCGGCGGCTCCGGCGCGTCGGCCACGCCCGCCCGCCCGGCCGCCACGGGAGGGACGCTCGCCGAGCGCCTGACCGGGCTCCCCGCCGACGAGCACGCCCGGGCCGTCACCGACGCCGTCCGCACCCACGTCGCGACCGTCCTCGGACACGGCGACCCCGACGGAGTGCCCGTCGACCGGGCGTTCAAGGAGCTCGGCTTCGACTCGCTCACCGCCGTGGAGATGCGCAACAGGCTGGCCGCGGACACCGGACTGCGCCTCCCGGCGACCCTGGTCTTCGACCACCCCACCCTGGAGGCGCTCGTCGGACACCTGCTGGCCAAGCTGGCACCGGCCGGCCCGGCGGCGCCCGCCGGCGACCTCTCGCTCACCGGCCGGCTCGACCAGCTGGAAGCGGCGTTCGCCACCCTCGGTACCCGGGGCATCGACGCCGTCGCGCCCGACGACACCGTCCGCAAGGAGATCGCCAACCGCCTCGCCGCGCTGGCCGGACTGTGGAACGACCTCTCCGGCGACCTGCGCACCACCACCGATCCGGCGGACACGGCAGAGGAGTCGGTGGCCGACACCATCGAATCGGCCGACGACGACGAGATCTTCGCATTCATCGACGAGCGGTTCTGACGACCGCCCAGCACGCAACGGGTGACCACCATGGCGAACGAAGACAAGCTCCGCGCGTACCTGAAGCGGACCACGACCGAACTGCACCGCACCAGTGAGCGGTTGAAGGAGATGGAGGAACGGGCCCACGAGCCCATCGCGATCGTCGGCATGGCCTGCCGCTTCCCCGGCGGCGCCGGAACCCCCGAAGCGCTGTGGGAGCTCGTCTCCTCCGGCACCGACGCCGTCTCGCCCCTGCCCGCCGACCGCGGCTGGGACGTCGAGGGCCTCTACGACCCCGACCCGGACGCCGCCGGGCGCACCTACTGCCGCGAAGGCGGATTCCTGCACGACGCGGGCGCCTTCGACCCCGCCTTCTTCGGCATCTCGCCGCGCGAGGCGGTGGCGATGGACCCGCAGCAGCGGCTGCTGCTGGAGACCACCTGGGAGGCGATGGAACGCGCCGGCATCCCGCCGTCCACCCTGCGTGGCACCCGCACCGGCGTCTTCGTCGGAGCCTGGGACGGCGGCTACACCGGCCAAGTGACCGAGCCGACCGCCCAGATGGAGGGCGACCTCCTCACAGGGGGAGTCGTCAGCTTCACCTCCGGCCGCATCGCCTACACCCTGGGCCTGGAGGGCCCGGCCCTCACCGTGGACACGGCGTGCTCGTCGTCGCTGGTGGCACTGCACCTGGCGGCGCAGTCGCTGCGCCGCGGCGAGTGCGACCTGGCCGTCGCGGGCGGGGCCACCGTCATGGCCACCCCCGCGGTGTTCGTCCAGTTCTCCCGCCAGCGGGGCGTGGCCGCCGACGGCCGCTGCAAAGCCTTCGCGGACACGGCCGACGGCTTCGGCCCGGCCGAGGGCGCGGGCATGCTGGTGGTGGAGCGGCTGTCGGACGCGGTGCGCAAGGGGCATCGGGTGCTGGCGGTGGTGCGTGGTTCGGCGGTGAACCAGGACGGCGCCAGCAACGGCCTCACCGCCCCCAGCAGTTCGGCACAGCAGCGCGTCATCCGCCAGGCCCTCGCCGACGCCCGGCTGACCCCGGCCGAGGTCGACGCGGTCGAGGCCCACGGCACCGGTACCCGCCTCGGCGACCCGATCGAGGTGCAGGCACTCCTGGCGGCATACGGTCAGGGGCGTTCTGCTGAACGGCCGTTGTGGCTGGCGTCGTTGAAGTCGAACATCGGGCATGCCCAGGCTGCTGCGGGTGTGGGCGGCGTCATCAAGATGGTGATGGCGCTGCGGCACGGTGTGCTGCCGCGGACGCTGCACGCGGACGAACCGTCGCAGGAGATCGACTGGTCGTCGGGCGAGGTGTCGCTGCTGACGGAGCAGCGGGAGTGGCCGGAGACGGGCCGCCTGCGTCGTGCGGGAGTCTCCTCGTTCGGTGTGAGCGGGACGAATGCGCATGTGATTGTGGAGCAGGCGCCTGAGGTTGCTGCTGAGGCTGAGGCTGAGGCTGAGGGTGGGTCGGGGCGTGGGCTGCCGGTGGTTCCGGTGGTGCTGTCGGGGCGTTCGGAGTCGGCTCTGCGGGAGCAGACGGCTCGTCTGGCGGCTCGTGTGCAGGGTGACCCCGGTCTTGAGCTTGCCGACGTCGGACTGTCGCTGGCGGTGGGGCGGTCGGTGTTCGAGTACCGGTCGGTGGTGTTGGCCGGTGACCGGGGTGAGTTGTTGTCCCGGTTGGGTGAGGACGTGGCTGCTGGTGTGGTCGGTGGTCGTGTTTCGCCTGCGGCGGGTCGTCGGGTGCTGGTGTTTCCGGGTCAGGGGACGCAGTGGGTGGGGATGGGTGCGGGGTTGCTGGAGTCCTCGCCCGTCTTCGCGCGGCGGTTGCGTGAGTGTGCGGATGCGCTGGCGCCGTTGGTTGATTTCGATGTGGTGGAGGTTGTTCGCGGGGGCGGCGCTCTTGACCGCGTTGATGTGGTGCAGCCGGTGACGTGGGCGGTGATGGTGTCGCTGGCGGCGGTGTGGGAGTCGCTGGGCGTGGTGCCGGATGCGGTGGTGGGTCATTCGCAGGGTGAGATTGCTGCTGCGGTGGTGTGTGGTGCGCTGTCGTTGGAGGATGGTGCGCGGGTGGTGGCGCTGCGTGCCCAGGTGATCGGCCGCGAGCTGGCCGGCCTGGGCGGCATGGCCTCGATCTCCCTCCCGCTGGGGGACGTTGAGGAGCGTCTGCCGGCGTGGCCCGGTCTGGGTATTGCTGCGGTGAACGGACCGCAGTCCACGGTCGTGTCCGGCGACGCAGATGCAGTAGTGGGCTTCGTGGCCGCATGCGAGGCCGAAGGCATCCGCGCCCGTCAGGTCCCCGTGGACTACGCCTCACACTCCGCCCACGTCGAGCGCATCGAAGCTGAACTCCTAGGTGTTCTGGCAGCAATACGCCCGCAGCCTAGCCACGTGCCCTTCTACTCCACCGTCACCGGCGATGTTCTCGACACCACAACGTTGGACGCGTCCTACTGGTACCGCAACCTGCGCCTCCCGGTCCGTTTCGAGGAAACGGTCCGCACGCTGCTCGGCAAGGGTTTCGGTACGTTCATCGAGTCCTCCGCCCACCCCGTCCTGGTGATGGGCATCCAGGAGACCGCCGATGATGCCTCCGGCGCCGAGGTCATCACCACCGGCTCGCTCCGCCGCGACGAAGGCGGGCTCGACCGCTTCCTGGCCTCCGCCGCCGAGGCCTTCGTCCACGGCGTGGACATCGACTGGACCGCCCTCTACGACGGTTCCGGCGCCCGCCGGATCGACCTCCCCACCTACGCCTTCCAACGCAAGCACTACTGGTTGGAACCTTCGGCCGATCGTGCCGTCGCCACCGCGCCGTCCGGCGTGGACACTTGGCGCTACCGCGTCACGTGGAAGGGCCTGACCCCGGCAGAATCGCCTGCCCTGCAGGGCCGTTGGCTGCTCATCACACCCGAGGACGGTGACGCACTCACGGACGGGATCGAGGCGGCGCTCGCTCGCCATGGCGCGTCCGTCGAGCGGATCGTCCTCGACCCGTTCACCGCTAGGCGCGACGCATGGGCCTCCCGGCTCGGAGGCGACTGGGCGGGCGTCCTGTCCCTGCTCGGGGCCGACGGGCGTGCCCACCCCGCGCACCCCGAGGTCGCGTTGGGCGCCGTCGCCACCGGGCGCCTGGCCCAGGCCGCGGCCGATGCCGGTCTCTCGGGGCGGCTGTGGAGCGTCACGCAGGAGGCCGTCGCCGTCGCACGCGACGAGCGTCCCCGTTCCGCCGGGGCCCAGGTGTGGGGTCTCGGGCGGGGCATCGCCCTGGAACTGCCCGCGCTGTGGGGCGGGATGATCGACCTGCCGGCGGCTCCCGACGAGCGGGCGCTGCGCCGGCTGGTGTCCGTGCTGGCCGGGGCGGACGGCGAGGACCAGGTGGCGGTGCGGGACTCCGGCGTCTACGGCCGCAGGCTCGTACAGGCCGGAGGAACGCCCGGGCGCGGGACGTATGTGCCGCGCGGCACGGTGCTCGTCACCGGTGGCACCGGTGCACTCGGCAGTCACGTTGCGCGGCGGCTCGCCGCCGACGGCGCCGCCCGTCTGGTGCTCACCGGCCGCCGGGGTGCGGATGCGCCCGGTGCCGCGGCCCTGGAGGCCGAACTCCGGGAATTCGGCGCCGAGGTGACCATCGCCGCCTGTGACGTCTCCGACCGTGCCGCCCTCGCGCGGCTGCTCGACGAGCACCCGCCCACGGCCGTGTTCCATGCCGCGGGTGTCGCGCACTCGCTTCCGTTCCTCGACACCGACCCGCGGTCCTTCGCCGACGTCTACGCCGGTAAGGTCGCGGGCGCGACCCACCTCGACGAGCTGACCCGCGAACGGGGCCTGGCGCTGGACGCGTTCGTCCTCTACTCCTCGGGCGCCGGGGTGTGGGGGAGCGGTGGGCAGAGCGCCTACGGCGCGGCCAACGCCGCGCTGGACGCGCTGGCCGAGCGGCGGCGCGCCGATGGTCTGCCCGCCACCTCGGTGGCGTGGGGACTCTGGGCCGGCGGTGGCATGGGCGAGGGGGCCGGCGAGGAGTTCCTCAGCAGCCGCGGTCTGCGGCCCATGCGCCCGGAACTCGCCGTGGAGGCCCTGACCCGGGCCCTGGACCGGGACGACGTGTGCGTCGCGGTGGCGGACATGGACTGGGCGCTGTTCGCCAAGGGGTTCACCGCCTTCCGGCCGAGTCCGCTGCTGCGGGACCTGCCCGGCCTGCGCGAGGTGCTGGACGCACCGGATGCGCAGGACGCGGCGGAGGACGGGGGACCGGCGGCGCGGCTGGCGGCCGTGTCCCCGGCCGAGCGCGAGGAGATCGTGCTCGGCCTGGTGCTGCGGCACGTGGCGGCCGTGCTGGGGTACGCGGGGCCGGAGGACGTCGACGCCCGGGAGGCGTTCAAGGATCTCGGGTTCAGTTCGCTGACCGCAGTGGAGCTGGCGGGCCGGCTGAGCCGCGCCCTGGGGGTGAAGGTGCCCCCGACGCTCGTGTTCGACCACCCCACCGCCGTCGCCGCGGCGGCCCATCTCCTGGAGCGCGTGCTGCCCGCGGGCCGGGGCACCGCGGACGACGAGGAGACACGGGTGCGGGCCGCTCTGGCGACCCTGCCGCTGGCGCGGCTCGCGGAGGCCGGGCTGCTGGACGCACTGCTGGTGCTGGCCGGCGGAACGCCCGAACCCGTCGGCGGGGGCGGCGCGGTGGAGCCGCTCGACGCCATCGACGCACTGGACGACGAGGCGCTGATCGAGCTGGCGCTTCGCGACACGGCCGTCTGAACCGGCACTCGCCGTCTCATCACTTCGCACGCGCACGGAGAGAGGAACCCCGACCGATGGCCATGTCCTCGGAGAAACTGCTGGAGGCGCTCCGGACCTCCGTGAAGGAGACGGAGCGGCTGCGCCGTCGCACCCAGGAACTGGAGTCCGCGGCGCACGAGCCGGTCGCCGTGGTCGGCATGGCCTGCCGGTACCCCGGCGGTGTCGACTCGCCCGAGGCCCTGTGGGACCTCGTCGCCTCCGGTACGGACGCGATCACGCCGTTCCCGGCGGACCGCGGTTGGGACGTCGAGGGGATCTACGACCCGGACCCCGCCGCCGAGGGCACCACCTACTGCCGGGAGGGCGGGTTCCTGGACGGGGCGGGCGACTTCGACGCCGCGTTCTTCGGCATCTCGCCCCGCGAGGCCCTCGTCATGGATCCGCAGCAGCGGCTCCTGCTGGAGGCTTCATGGGAGGCGCTGGAACGCGCCGAGGCGGACCCGGCCGCGCTGCGCGGGTCCGCCGCCGGCGTGTACGTCGGCGCGGCGCACGCCCAGTACCCGCCGGACCCGGCCCACGTCCCGGAGGGTTCGGAGGGGTATCTGCTCACCGGCAGCGCCGACGCGGTGCTGTCCGGCCGCATCTCCTACGCCCTCGGCCTGGAGGGGCCGTCGATGACGGTGGAGACGGCCTGCTCGTCGTCGCTGGTGGCGCTGCACCTGGCGGTGGCCGCGCTGCGGCGCGGCGAGTGCGGGCTGGCGCTGGCCGGCGGTGTGGCGGTGATGCCCGATCCGGCGGCGTTCGTGGAGTTCTCCCGGCAGAAGGGCCTGGCCGCCGACGGCCGTTGCAAGGCGTTCTCCGCGGAGGCCGACGGGACGGGGTGGTCGGAGGGCGTCGGCATGCTGGTCCTGCAGCGGCTGTCGGACGCGCGGCGGGACGGCCGCCGGGTCCTGGCGCTGATCCGGGGCACCGCCGTCAACCAGGACGGGGCGAGCAACGGCCTGACGGCGCCCAACGGTCCGTCCCAGGAGCGCGTCATCCGCCAGGCGCTGGCCGACGCCCGCCTCGGGGCGCACGACGTCGACGCGGTGGAGGCCCACGGCACCGGCACCCGGCTCGGCGATCCCATCGAGGCCCAGGCCCTCATCGCGGCCTACGGGACGGGCCGTTCTGCGGACCGGCCGCTGTGGCTGGGCTCGCTGAAGTCCAACATCGGCCACAGCCAGGCGGCGGCCGGCATCGGCGGGGTCATCAAGACGGTGCAGGCCATGCGGCACGGCCTCCTGCCCAGGACGCTGCACGCCGGTGAGCCCACGCCGCACGTGGACTGGTCCGCCGGCACCGTCCGGCTGCTGACCGGGCCGGTGCCGTGGCCGGCGGGCGACCGCCCCCGGCGGGCGGGCGTGTCGGCCTTCGGGGTGGGCGGCACGAATGCGCACGTCATCCTTGAGGAGGCGCCGCCGTCCCCCGCCGCGGAGTCCGCCGCGGGCGGTGCGGAACTGCCTTTCCCCGTCCCCTGGTTCGTCTCCGGCCGCACCGAGGCCGCGCTCCGCGAACAGGCGGCCCGGCTGCACGCCCGCCTCACCGCCGACGGCACCGTCCCCGGCCCGTACGACGTGGGCTTCTCGCTCGCCACGACCCGTACCGCCTTCGAGCACCGGGCCGTGGTGCTGGGCTCCTCCTCCGCGGAGCTGTGCCGGGGCCTGGAGGCGCTCGCCGCGGGGCGGCGGGCGCCGTCGGTGGTCAGCGGCGGCGCGCGTCGTGAGGGACGGACGGCGTACCTCTTCACCGGCCAGGGCAGCCAGCGCGTGGGCATGGCGGGTGAACTCCGGTCGGCCCACCCGGTGTTCGCCGCCGCTCTGGATGCGGTGTGCGCCCGCCTGGACCCGCACCTGGACCGCCCGCTGGCGGCCGTCCTCGCCGCGAGGCCCGGCACGCCGGACGCCGGGCTGCTCGACCGCACGCAGTACGCGCAGTGCGCGCTGTTCGCCGTCGAAATCGCGCTCTTCCGACTGCTGGAGCACTGGGGAATGCGCCCCGACGCCGTCCTCGGCCACTCCGTCGGGGAGCTCGCCGCCGCCCATGCTGCGGGCGTCCTCGACCTGCGGGACGCCAGCGAACTGGTCGCCGCCCGCGGCCGGTTGATGCAGGCACTGCCCGACGATGGCGCCATGGTGTCGGTCCGTGCCGCCGAGGAGGAGGTCCGGGCCCTGCTCGACGGGTACGAGGACGCGGTCGCCGTCGCCGCGGTCAACGGCCCGCGGAGCGTCGTCGTCTCCGGCGCCGTCCAGGCCGTCGAGGAGGTCACCGCGCTGCTCGCCGGCCGCGGTCACACCGTCAAGCGGCTCCGCGTCAGCCACGCCTTCCACTCGCCGCTGATGGACCCCATGCTCGACGCGTTCCGGCGTGTCACGGACGGCCTCACCCCCCACGCCCCGTCCATACCGGTCATCTCCAACGTCACGGGCCGTCGCGCCTCGGCCGCCGAACTGGCCGACCCCGCCTACTGGGTCGAGCACGTCCGCCGTCCCGTCCGCTTCGCCGACGGGCTGCGGGCCGCACGCGACCTGGGCGTCACCACCTTCCTGGAGCTCGGGCCCGACGCGGTGCTGTGCGGTCTGGCCGAGGAGTGCCTCACCGAGGACGAGGCCGGTGAGGTGGCGCTCCTCCCCGCGCTGCGCCGCGGCCGGCCCGAACCGGACACCCTGCTCGCGGCGGTGGCCGCGGCCCACACCCGGGGCGCCGCCCTGGACCGGGCCCGGCTGTTCGCCGGAGACGGCGCCGACGCCCGCCGCCTCCCGCTGCCCGTCTACCCCTGGCAGCACCGGCGTTACTGGCTGGCACCGGCCCCGCGCCCCGGTGCGGACCGCGGGGTGCGGCCCTACGAGATCACCTGGTGCCCCCTGGACGGGCCCCGGGCCGCACGGCTGACGGGGCGCTGGCTGGTGGTGGAGCCCGCGCACCCCGGCGCGGACGCGTGGGCCGGCGCCGCCGAGCGGGCCCTGGCCGCCGCCGGTGCCACGGTGCACCGCCTGCGCGTCGACGCCGCCGGCACCGACCGCGCGGCGTTCGCCGCCCTGCTGCGCGAGGCCAACGGCACGGACGGGCAAGGTGACATAGCCGCACCCTTCGAGGGTGTCCTCTTCTTGCTGAGCGCCGATGATCGGGAGCATCCGGAACACGGTCCGGCGCCGGTCGGCGTCGTGGCCACCCTCTCCCTAGTGCAGGCCATGGAGGACGAGTCCATGCCCGCTCGCGTGTGGTGCGCGACCCGCGGCGCGGTCGCGGTGTCCGCCGCCGAGAGCCCTTCGACCGCGGACGCCCAGCTGTGGGGCCTGGGGCGCGTCGCCGCCCTCGAACTCCCCGCGCGATGGGGCGGACTGGCCGACCTGCCGCCCGAGCCCGACGAGCACGCCTGGCGGCTGCTGACCGCCGCGCTGACCGGCACCGAGGACCAGATCGCGATACGCGCCGACGGCCTGCTCGGCCGCAGGCTCACACCCGCCGCCGCGGCCCGCCCGGGCATGTACCGGCCCCGGGGCACGGTCCTGGTGACCGGCGGCACCGGCGCCCTCGGCGGCCACCTGGCCCGGCGACTGGCCCGCGAAGGCGCCGAACACCTGCTGCTCGTCAGCCGCTCGGGCCCGAAGGCCCCCGGCGCCGCCGCCCTGGAGGCCGAACTCCGCGGCCTCGGCGCCCGGGTGACCGTCGCCGCGTGCGACGTGGCCGACCGGGAGCGGCTCGCCGGCGTCCTCGCGGACGTCCCGGCGGACCTGCCGCTCACCGCCGTCTTCCACACCGCGGGCGTCCCCCAGGTCGTCCCGCTGACCGACACCCCGCCCGGCCTCGTGGCCGACGTCTGCGCGGGGAAGGTCGCCGGTGCCCGCCACCTCGACGAACTGACGGACCGTCATGAGCTGGACGCCTTCGTGCTGTACGCCTCCGGAGCCGGGGTGTGGGGCAGCGCGGGACAGTGCGCCTACGCCGCCGCCAACGCCGGCCTCGACGCCATCGCCGAGCGGCGCCGGGCCCGCGGGCTGCCCGCCACCTCCGCCGCCTGGGGCGTGTGGGGCGGCGGAGGCATGGGCGAGGGAGCGGGCGAGGAGTACCTGCGCCGCCGCGGCGTCCGTGCCATGGACCCCGACGAGGCGCTGGACGCCCTTTTCCGCGCCGTCGGCGCCGGCGGGACGTGCGTGACCCTCACGGACACCGACTGGCCCCTGTTCACCGAGGGGTTCACGTCCCGGCGCCCCAGTCCGCTGCTCGCGGACCTCCCCGCGGCCCGGGCCCCGCACCCCGGCGCGCCGGAGGCGTCCACGCCCGGCACCGACGACAGCACCGCTGCCGGCCGGCTGCACGCGATGGCGCCCGCCGAACGCGCCGCGGCGCTCGCCGGTCTCGTGCGGGAGGCCACCGCCGACGTCCTCGGGTACGCCGACGCCCAAGAGGTGCCCGACGACGCGCTGTTCACCGCCCTCGGCTTCGACTCGCTGGCCACGGTCCGGCTCCGCCGCCGGCTGACCGCCGTGACCGGTCTGGAGATCGCCGCGAACGCCGTCTTCGACCACAACACCCCGGCCGCGTTGGCCGGCCACCTCGCCGGTCTCGCGGCGACGGCACCCGACGGACCCGGCCGGACCGCCGCCGAGGACGACCCCCTGGTCGCCCTCTACCGGCGGGCGATCGACGACGGCCGGGTCGCCGAGGCCGTCGACGCCTTCGGTGCGGTCGCCGCCCTCCGCCCGGCGTTCGCCGCTCCCACCGCCGACGACGGCCGCATCGTCCCCGCCGTGCTGTCCACTGCGGGCGAGGACGACGACGGCCTCCTGCTCATCGGCTGCACGGGCACGTCCGCCGCCGCAGGGCCCCACGAGTTCGCCGCCTTCGCCGCCGCCGTGGCCGGGCGCCGCCACCTCGCGGTGCTGCCGCAGCCCGGCTTCCTGCCCGGCGAGGAACTGCCCGCCTCCCTGGAGGCGTTGCTCGACGCCCACGCCCATGCCGTCGCCCGGCACACCCGGGGCAGGCCCTACGTCCTGATCGGTCACTCGGGCGGGGCCAACGTGGCCCATGCGCTGGCCCGCCACCTGGAGGCCCGGGCCGAGGGACCTGCCGGCCTCGTCCTCGCCGACATCTACACCCCCTCGGCGCCCGGCGCGATGGGCGTATGGCGCGACATCATGCTCCGCTGGGCGGCTGACCGGACCGGGCACCTCCTCGACACGAACCGGCTGTCCGCCATGGGCGCCTACCACCGGATGCTCCTCGACTGGAAGCCCCGGCCCACTGCCACCCCCGTGCTCCACCTCCGCGCCACCCGGCCGATGGGCCCGTGGCCCGACCCGCACGAGGACTGGCGCTCCCGGTGGGACGGGGCGCACACCGTCGCCGACCTGGCGGGCGACCACTTCACCATCATGACGGAGCACGCCGCGGCCACCGCCCGCACCGTCGACGCCTGGCTCGACGCCCTGGGCCCGTACCCCGCCCCCGCACCAGCACGAGGAGACGCGTGACCACCGCACCGCCGACCGACGACCTCAGCCGGGCGGGCCGGCGCCTCCAACTGACCCGCGCCGCCCAGTGGTTCGCGGGCGGCCAGGGAGACCCGTACGCGCTCGTCCTGCGCGCCCTGGCCGCCGACCCCGCCTCCTGGGAGGAGGAGATCCGCGCCCGCGGGCCGCTCTTCCGCAGCGCCCTCCCGGACACCTGGGTCACCGCCCACCGCGCCGTCGCCGACGAGGTGACCACCCGTGCGGAGTTCTGCGGCCTCCTCCCCGACGGAACCCGGCCCGGCCACCGCGACCTGCCCCTCACCGGAGGTGCCCTGACCCTCGACCGTGCCGCCTGGACACGGCTGCGCCGTACCGCCCCGCCCGGCGGCACGGACGAGGACGCCCTGGGCCGCGCCGCGGAGGAGACCGCCCGCACCCTGCTGGCCGGTACCGGCGACACCTTCGACCTCGCGGACGACTACGCCCGCCCCCTCACCGCCACGGTGCTCGCCGGGGCCCTGGAACTGACGGACCATCAGGAGGGATTCCGCAGCGCCCTGGACGGCACCCGGCACGCCCTCGACGAGCCGATGTGCCCGCAGCTCCTGGACACCGCGCGCACCGGGGTGGCGGCCGAGGCCGGTCTCACCGCCCTGCTGGGCGAGGCCCTCCCCGACCCCGCGCCGGACCGGGTGCTCGCCGCCCGCGCCCTGGCCGTCAGCGCCTACGACATCACCGCCGGCCTCGTCTGCAACGCCGTGCGCCTCCTGTGGGACCACCCCGCCCAGTGGGCCGCCCTGACCGACGAACCCGGCCTGGCGGGCGCCGCCGTGGCCGAGACGCTGCGCTGGGCCCCGCCCGTGCGTCTGGAACGGCGCGTGGCGGTCGAGGACGTGACGGTCGCCGGCACCCGGCTGCCGGCCGGCGCGGCCGTGACGGTCCTGGTCGCCGCCGTCCACCGGGATCCGGCCGCCGGCCCCGGGGCCTGCGCCCCCGACCTGCACCGTGCCCGAGCCGGCACCGGGCGGCCGCCGTTCACGCTCCCCGGCGACCTGTACTTCGGGCTGTCCGGTCCGCTGATCCGCACCGTCGCCCGGGCGGCCCTGCGCGTCCTGGCCGAGGACGCCCCCGGCCTGCGGCCCGCCGGAGCCCCGGTCCGTCGCCGCCGCTCGCCCGTGCTGCACGGCCACGCCCGCTTTCCCGTCGCCCAGCGCGTCCACCCGGAGGGGAACCGACCGACATGCGCGTCCTGATGACCTGCATCGCGCACAACACGCACTACTACAGCCTGGTCCCGCTGGCCTGGGCGCTGCGGGCCGCGGGGCATGAGGTGCGGGTCGCGGGCCAGCCCGCGCTCGCCGACGCCGTCAAGGCCTCCGGCCTGACCGCCGAGCCCGTCGGCGACCTCGACGCCGTCGCCGAACTGATCGCCGAGATCGGCGGCGACCTCGCCCCGTACCAGAGCGGGATGGACTTCCTCGGCACCCGCCACGCGGCCCTGAGCCACGAACACGCCCTGGGGCAGCAGACGACGATGGCCGCCCTGTGCTTCGCCCCCCTCAACGGCGACTCCATCGTCGACGAGCTGGTGGGCCTCGCCCGGTCCTGGCAGCCCGACCTGGTCGTCTGGGAGCCGTTCACCTACGCGGGGCCGGTCGCCGCGCACGTCACCGGTGCCGCGCACGCCCGGATGCTGTGGGGCCCCGACGTCATCCTCAACGCCCGGCGGCAGTTCACCGCCCTCAACGCCGCCCTGCCGCCCGAGCAGCGCGAGGACCCGGTGGCCGAGTGGCTCGCCTGGACACTCGAACGGTACGGCTGCACGGCCGACGAGGAGACCCTGGAGGAGCTGGTCACGGGACAGTGGACCGTCGACCCCGGCCCCGCCTCCACCAGGCTTCCGGACACCGGCGAGGTCGTCCCCATGCGGTACGTCCCCTACAACGGCCCCTCGGTGATCCCTGCTTGGCTGCACGAGCCGCCGCGCCGGCCCCGCGTCTGCTTCACCCTCGGCGTCTCAGCCCGCGAGACCTACGGCGGGGACGTCGTGCCCTTCCAGGACCTGCTCACCGCCCTGGGCGACGTGGACGCGGAGATCGTGGCCACCCTCGACGCCGGCCAACTGCCGGACCCCGATGCCCTTCCCGGCAACATCCGGGTCACCGATTTCGTCCCCATGGACGCCCTGCTGCCCACCTGCTCCGCCATCGTCCACCACGGCGGCGGCGGCACCCTCTTCACCGCCACGCTGCACGGTGTCCCGCAGATCGTCGTCGGCGCCCTGTGGGACGCCCCCCTCAGGGCCCGGCAACTGGCCGAGACGGGCGCGGGCATCGAACTTTCCCCCGACCGGCTCGACGCGGCGACCCTGCGCGACGCCGTCGAACGGGCCCTGACCGACCCCGCCCTGGCGGCGGGCGCGCGGAAGCTGCGCGAGGAGATGCTCGCCGCGCCGACCCCGGCCGGCGTCGTGCCGGTCCTCGAACGCCTCACCGCCGCACACCGTCGCCGGACGGGCCACCGCACGACCTCAGGAGACCTCACATGACCAGCACCGGCATCAGCACCGACACCGGCTACTCGGGCGACATCGCCCGGGTCTACGACCTCGTCCACCAGGGCAAGGGCAAGGACTACGAGAAGGAGGCCGCCGACCTCACGGCCCTCGTCCGCGAACACGCCCCCGGGGCAGGCACGTTGCTGGACGTGGCCTGCGGCACCGGACTGCACCTGCGGCACCTGGCCGAGTCCTTCGACACCGCCGAGGGCGTGGAGCTGTCCTCCGGCATGCTGGCCATCGCCCAACGCCGCAACCCCGGCCTGCGCATCCACCAGGGCGACATGCGCGACTTCGCCCTGGACCGCCGCTTCTCCGCCGTCACCTGCATGTTCAGTTCCATCGGGCACATGCGCGACACCGCGGAACTCGATGCCGCCCTCGCCCGGTTCGCCGCCCACCTGGAGCCCGGCGGCGTCGTGGTCGTCGAACCCTGGTGGTTCCCCGAGACCTTCACCCCCGGGTATGTCGGCGCCAGCATCGTCGAGGCCGAGGGCACCACCGTCTCGCGCGTCTCGCATTCCGTGCTGGAGGGCGACGCCACCCGCATCGAGGTGCACTACCTCCTCGCCACCCCCGGGCAGCCCGTCGAGCACCTCGTCGAGGACCACCTGATCACCCTCTTCACCCGGGCCGCGTACGAAGAGGCCTTCGCCCGGGCGGGGCTCCGGGCCGAGTTCCTGCCCGGTGGCCCCTCCGGCCGCGGCCTGTTCGTCGGCTGTGGCGCCTGACCCCTCCCGCGCACCGACCGGAGACACTGTGATGAAGGAAATACTGGACGCGATCACCACGGCGAACGGCTCCACGGTCACCACCGAGGACTTCGCCGCACTGCCCCTGCCCGAGTCGTACCGGGCGGTCACGATCCACAAGGACGAGACGGAGATGTTCGCCGGCATCCCGTCGCGCGAGCGCGACTCCCGCAAGTCGCTCCACGTCGAGGAGGTGCCGGTGCCCGAACTCGGGCCCGGCGAGGCGCTCGTGGCCGTCATGGCCAGTTCGGTCAACTACAACACCGTATGGTCCTCGATCTTCGAACCGCTGCCGACCTTCGGCTTCCTGGAGCGCTACGGGAGGAGCTCGCCGCTCGGCAAGCGGCACGACCTGCCGTACCACGTCCTCGGCTCGGACCTGGCGGGCGTGGTGCTGCGTACCGGCCCCGGCGTCAACGCCTGGAAGCCTGGCGACGAGGTGGTGGCCCACTGCCTGTCCGTCGAGCTGGAGTCCGCCGACGGGCACAACGACACGATGCTCGACCCCGAGCAGCGCATCTGGGGTTTCGAGACCAACTTCGGCGGTCTGGCCGAGATCGCGCTGGTGAAGTCCAACCAGCTGATGCCCAAGCCGCGGCATCTGAGCTGGGAGGAGGCCGCCGCTCCCGGCCTGGTCAACTCCACCGCGTACCGGCAGCTGGTCTCCCGCAACGGCGCCGGGATGAAGCAGGGCGACAACGTGCTGGTCTGGGGCGCGAGCGGCGGACTGGGCTCGTACGCAACCCAGTTGGCGCTTGCCGGCGGCGCCAATCCGATCTGTGTGGTCTCCAGCGGACAGAAGGCGGAGATCTGCCGCCGGATGGGCGCCGAGGCGATCATCGACCGCAGCGCGGAGGACTACCGGTTCTGGAAGGACGAGCACACCCAGGACCCGCGGGAGTGGAAGCGGTTCGGCAAGCGCATCCGCGAACTCACCGGCGGCGAGGACGTCGACATCGTCTTCGAGCACCCCGGCCGCGAGACCTTCGGCGCCTCTGTCTATGTCGCGCGCAAGGGCGGCACGATCGTCACCTGTGCCTCGACCTCGGGCTACAACCACGAGTACGACAACCGCTACCTGTGGATGTCGCTGAAGCGCATCATCGGCTCCCACTTCGCCAACTACCGCGAGGCATGGGAGGCCAACCGCCTGATCGCCAAGGGGAAGATCCACCCCACCCTGTCCAAGACGTATCGTCTCGCGGATACCGGCCAGGCTGCGTACGATGTCCACCACAACCTCCATCACGGCAAGGTCGGCGTCCTGTGTCTCGCCCCCGACGAGGGCATGGGTGTACGCGACCACGAGCTGCGTGCACGGCACTCGGAGGCCATCAACCGGTTCCGTGTGGACCGGACCGGTGGCTGAGACCGTGGCGACCGCAGCGGGATCTCCCTTCCGGTGGCGGGGGGCCGACGAGATGACGGGGGTCATCGGACAGCGAAGGCAATGGGCTTGAGGGACAAGGACGCACTGTGGGTGGGGACTTCAGATACCGGCTGGCCGGTGAGGGCATCGCGCTGCGATTAGAGGGGTGCGACCGGGAGGCGGTGGCATCCGGCCGGCTCGCCCGGCTGACCGAGTTCCAGGGCGTCACGGGAGCCTCCTGGCACCCCGCCGCCCTGGCCGCCGCGCTCGGTGCCGGTCCCGCCGACGCGTACGGCGCACAACTGCGGGACCTGTCCCTGCGCGGGGCCCGGCCGGAGACCGTGATGCGCGCGGTGCTCGCCCACGACGGCCGGCTGATCTGTGATGCGCTGATGACGGCCGGCGAGCGCACCCGGGGCCGCGACGGGTACGGCTCACTGCCCCTCGTCCCCTGCCGCCCGGAGGGGTCCGAGGCCCTGCTCGCCGAGGCCAGGGCGCTGCACTGGGCCGTGGACCGGCCCAACCTGCTGGTGTCCTTCCCCGTGTTGCCGGGCCGGGCCGGTGCCGTGGCCGACTGCCTGGCCGAGGGCATCGGGGTCGACGCCTCGCTCGTGCTCACCTCGCGGGTCTGCCAGGAGGTGCTGGAGGCGTTCCTGACGGGCCTGGAACGGGCGCGGGAGCAGGGCAGGGACGTGTCGGCGATCGGTGCCGCGGTGACCTTTCCGCTCGGCCTGCTCAGCGAAGGGGTGCGGGCCGGCCTGCCGGGCGCCGGGGGCGGGGAGCCGTCCCCGCCCGGGGCGGCCGCCCTGGGGCACGCGGCGGCGCTGGCCCTCGCCCGGTTCGGCTACCGGAAGTACGAGCGGATGCTGGCCCATCCGCGCTGGAAATCGCTGGCCGCCGACGGGGCCCGCCCGCCCCGGCTCGTCTGGTCGGCCTGCTACAGCCTGCCCTCGGGCGTGCCCGCCGTGGGGCGCGCGGGGCTGGCGGACATCGTCGGCGTGGGCACGGCGTTCGCGTGGGACCACGAGGGGCTGGCAGCCTTTCTGGCGGAGGAGCGGCTGGGGCCGGAGAACCTGAGCGGGGAGCACATCGAGGCGCTGGCGCAGGCCGCGCTCCTGGACGGGTTCGGCGTCCGCCTGGAGAAACTGGCCCACCGGCTGGGCGGGGAGCAGACCGAGGCCCTGGCGGCGTCCTGGGAACGGTTGATGGCCGCGATACCGGGGAAGATGTAACGAACATCGATCAGTTGTTCAAGACCTTTGACGCATTCCTGGACAGGAAGTTATCTTCCGTTGGTTGAAATGATCGTTTCGACGGGGGGCGTCGTTGAGTCAGTTCGGCCAGTGCGAAGCGGAAGAAGAGGTCGTCTTAGCGTGCCTCGAACTCCTCGCGCGTGAAGCGCCCCCCAAGGAGTACGACGAACTCGTCAGAGAGGCCGTGGTCGCCGGTGCCGGGCGGGAGGAGCTGGACCGCTTCGAACGGGCGCGTCGGCTGGCCCTCGACGTGCACGGGCTCGTCGGCCGCCGGCGGCAGCGCGAGGCCGAGCTGACCGCGCTGGTCGACAGCGCACGCGAACTCACCCAGGCCACCGGCCTGGACGCGACGCTGGGGCTGATGGTCCGGCGGGCCCGGCTCCTGCTGAAGGCGGACATGGTCTACGCCGCGTGCGCCGAGGACTCCGGCGAGATGCCCGTCCGGGTCGCCGTGGGCTCCGTCAGCGCCTCGACCATCGGGTTCCGGATACCGGCGGAGAACGGACTGGGCGGCGCGTCGGGGGAGTTCCGCGCCCCGTTCTGGAGTCCCGACTACCTGACGGACCGGCGGATCAAGCACACCGACGCCCTCGACGAGGCCGTGCGCGCCGAGGGCCTGCACGCGATCCTCAGCGCCCCCCTGCGCGTCGACGGGAAGCTCATCGGCGTGCTGTTCGTCGCCAACCGGCACGTCCGCGAGTTCACCCCCGACGAGGTGGTACTCCTGGTCTCCTTCGCCGACCTCGCCGCCGTCGCCATCAACACGGCCCGGCTGCTGGAGGACGTCCGTGCCGCGAACCACGAGCTCCGGCACACCGGCAGCCGCATGCGCACCGACCTCGGCGAGGCCCTGCGGGCCACCGACGTCCACAGCGACCTCGTCCAATTCGCCCTGGACGGCGCCTCCGTGGACGAACTGCTGGACCGCGCCTCCGCCGAACTCGGCGGCACCCTGGCCCTCCGGGGACCGGCGGGCGGGACGATCGCCTGCCGGGGCCGTACCCCGCTGCCGGACGACGACGGGTCCCTGGAGGCGGCGTGCGTGGACGCGCATGCCCGCAGCTCCCCCCTGATGCTGTCCACCGGCACCTGGGTGGTGCCCCTGACGTCCCGCTCCGAACGGCTGGGCAGCCTGCTCTTCCATCCGGACCCGGCCGACGGCGACGGCCGGACGCGCAGCGCCCGGCCCTTCCTGCCACTGGCCGCCCGCGCCCTCTCCGTGCTCCTGGCACCGCGCCGCGCACTGCCCGGCCGGGGCGGGACGTACGAGGACCTCCTCGACGAACTGCTCGCCCCCCGGGGTGATGCGGGGAAAGGGGGCGACCGTGCCGTCCCGCTGTCCGTCGACATGAGCCGGCCCCATGTGGTGGTCGTCGGCCGGCTCGAGGAGCCCGCCGAGGACCGGGCCGCGGCGTGGGCCGCCGCCTACGCCCGCCGCCACCGCGGCCTGGCCTCCGCCCGTGCCGGCCGCGTCGTCCTGCTGCTGCCCGGCGACGACCCCGGGGTCCTCGCCGCCCAGGTCCGGCGGGACTTGAGCACCGCCGCCGAGGTCTCCGTCACCGCCGGTGCCGCGGGCCCGGCCCGCGGCACCGGCGCGATCCACCACGCCCACCAGGAGGCGCTGCGCTGCCTGGAGGCCCTCACCACCCTTGGCGGCAGCGGGCGTTCCGCCTGCGCGCGGGACCTGGGCTTCCTCGGCATGCTGCTGGCCGAGGACCACGACATCGGCGGCTTCATCCAGCGCGTGGTGGGGCCCGTACTGGAATACGACGCCCAGCGTTTCAGCAACCTCGTCGAGACGCTGGAGGCGTATTTCCAGTGCGCCGGCAGCCCCACCCGCGCCGCCGAGATCCTCTACGTCCACCCCAACACGGTCTCGCGGCGGATGGAACGCATCACCCAGCTGCTCGGCCGAGAGTGGCAGGAGCCGGAACGCGCGCTGGAACTCCAGCTCGCGCTACGGCTCGAACGGACCCGTGCCTCCCTGCGGTCCGATCCGGACGGGCGGCGCAGCGGGGCGCGGACGTGACCGCCCCGCCGGTGGCGCGGGCGCCGTCGTCGAACAGCCGCAGCGCGTGGGCCAGCGACACCAGGGTCACGTGCCGGTGCCAGCCGTGGTACGAGCGTCCCTCGAAGTCCTGGATGCCGACGCCGAGGCTGACGTCCGTGTAGTCGGCGTCGGCCCGCAGCGTCAGCCGGGCGAGCCCCAGCAGGGTGCTGCGCCCGGCCCCGGGCACGTTGGTGAGCCACACCTCGGAGATCCGCCGGCGGTTGAGCGACCACACCGCGACCAGGACGAGCGGCCCGGGCGCGGAGTGCGGGCGGGGACGGACCGCCGTGCGGGCGGGGGCCGGGGCGGCAGGGGCCGGCCGGTGCAGGCCCGGCAGGTGGACGGGCAGCAGGGCCACGAGACTTGTGCGGCGCAGCTCCGGATCGGCGGGGTCCCGCCACTCCACCGGCCGCTGCTGCGGGCGGCTCAGCTCGGCGAGGTGCCCGGCCGAGGCCGACACGGCGCGCGTCCGCGCCCAGGACAGCTCCGGGGCCAGCAGCGCCGTGTCCGCCCCGATGCGCAGCATGAAGGACAGGCCGGCCGCGGACAGGCTCTCCACCAGCGGGGTCAGGGCCTCCTCGCGGGCATCCATCACCACCGGCCGGGGGGCGAGCCCCCACGAGGCCGCCTCCACCGCCACGCCCGCCGCGGGGTCCCCGGGCTGCCGCGGATCGGCGGGCTCGGGGATCGCGGCGCGGCGCCGCAGCTCGGTGTCCTTCAGCCAGTCGCCGCCGATCGACAGCTGCCAGTTCACCGGCGCCGCCCCCGCGTCGGAGGCCAGCCACAGCCCGTACCCGTACTGGCTGTTGACCGCGTGCCCCAGCTGCGGGACGAAGCGCCGCTCGACGCCGACCGAGTGCCGCCCGGTCTTCGGGATCACCATCGGGCGCACCACCCAGGCCCGCGCCCCGAGGGCCTCGTCCAGCCGGGCCGCCAGGCCCGCCCGCAGGGGCGTCCAGTCCCACGTCGAACAGCTGATGAAGTGGTGCAGGCTCTGCTCGGCGGCCCGTTCCCCGGTTCCGGCGGCGAGGTTGCGCATGGTCTTGCGGCCCCGGGTGGTCAGCAGCCCGTGCACGTACAGCGCGCCCTTGTGCCGCTGGTCCTTGCGGCGCAGGGAGCCCAGAACCGCATCGCACAGGCCGCGCGTCTCCTCCCGGTCCGCGGCGGGATGCGGAACAGGCGCTGTACGGGCATGGGTTGTCGCCGTCATAGCACTCCTCGTGATCGAAGACCCGTGGGGCTCGGGGCCGTTGTGCCGGCCTCGGTTCCACGGTCGCCGGTGAGCCCCTCCGCTTCCCAGGTGCGCCGGGAACACACTTTCCGGTCCCGCCGCGGGCGGGGCGGCCGGCCCGCCCGAGGTGGCGGGCCGTGGACCGGGCCGGACGGCGGGGGTTGTGTGGCCGGGCCACCGATCCGGGCGCCGCCCTCCGCTTTCCGGCCGGCGGCCGGCGGGCGCGGTGGTGGTCCGGCCACCACCGCCGCCGGGACGGCGGGCCCGGGACCGGCGGGGGATGGGGTCCGGGTCACCGGTGGCGGCCCCAACTGTGTGGCGTCCGGCCCTCGTTCGCGGTGGCGATCGGCGAAAGCATGTCGGAGCGCGGAGTTCCGCACTTCCGCGCGCACCACCGTGGAACTAGGAGACGATTTGATCTTCCGTAACAGATCCGGGACCGGCCGGGCGGCCCGGGCCCTCGGCGGCGCCCTCGCGCTCGCCTGCCTGGGCGGCCTGCTGAGCACCGGGCCGGCCGGCGCCGCCCCCGCCCCGGCCGCCGAGGGCTCCGAACGCGTCCGTGGCCTGGTGGCCGGGATGACCCTCGACGAGAAGCTGTCCTTCGTCCACTGGGGCGCCGGCCCCGAGGGCGGCCCCCTGGCCCGTGGCGTCGGCTACCTGCCCGGCGTGCCCCGGCTGGGCATACCCCCGCTGCAGGCCGCCGACGGCCCGGTGGGCGTACGCCTCAACGGGGGCCGCGCCACCGCCCTGCCCACCCCGGTCGCCCTCGCCTCGTCCTTCGACGACCGGCTGGCCTCCTCCTACGGGACCGTACTGGGCCGCGAGGGCAGGGCGCTGGGCCAGGACGTCGTGCTCGGGCCGATGGTCAACACCATCCGGGTGCCCTACGGCGGCCGCAACTTCGAGACCTTCAGCGAGGACCCGCTCGTCACCTCGCGCACCGCAGCGGCCGAGGTCGAGGGCATCCAGGACCAGGGCCTGATGGCGACGGTCAAGCACTTCGCGGGCAACAACCAGGAGTACCACCGCGATACGGTCGACGCGACCATCGACGAGCAGACGCTGCAGGAGGTCGAACTGCCCGCCTTCCGCAGCGCCGTCGACGCCGGGGCCGCCGCCGTCATGTGCTCGTACAACTCCGTCAACGGCACCCACTCGTGCAGCAACGACCGGCTGCTGCAGAAGATCCTGCGCGAGCAGTGGAACTTCAAGGGCTGGGTGATGTCCGACTGGCTCGCCACCCACCGCACCGACGATCTCACCCGGGGCCTGGACCAGGAACTCGGTCTGGAGATCGGCAAGCCCACCGACCCGGTGCCCGACGCCCGGTACTTCGGCACCGCGCTGAAGAACGCCATCCGGGCCGGCACCGTGCCCGAGGCGGCCCTCGACCGCTCCGTCGGCCGCATCCTCGGCCAGATGGAACGTTTCGGCCTGCTGGAGGCCGAGCAGCCCGCGCGACCCGGCCGGGACGCCCAGGCCGGCCGTGCCGCAGCCCGTGAGATCGCCGAGAACGGTGCCGTCCTGCTGCGCAACGAACAGCGCGGCGGCAAGCCCGCGTTGCCGCTGACCGGTGACCGGGCCACCGGCATCGCCGTCATCGGCGACAGTGCGCTGCGCCCGAAGGTCACCGGCCTGGGCAGCGCCCACATCGTGCCGGACCGGGCCAAGGCCCCGGTCGATGCGATCCGCGAGCGCGCCGGCTCCGGTGCCACCGTCGCCTACGAGCCCGGCGTCGACCGCATCGGCAAGCCCCTGCCCGACGGGGCGCTCAACCCGCCCTTCCGCAACGGCAAGCAGCTCGACCCCGGCGGCGACCGCCAGTTCTACGAGGGCACCCTCACCGTCCCCGAGGACGGCCGGTACCGCTTCGCGCTGCGTGCCGACGGCGGCATGGTGACCGCGCACATCGGCGACCAGGACCTGTACGCCGCGGACTCCTACGGCGAGACCACCAGCGTCGTCCTGGACCTCGCCAAGGGCACCCACAAGGTCTCCCTGAGCGGCTGGGCCTGGCCGGACCGGCCGCTGTCCGCCGACCTGACCTGGGTCACCCCCCAGGAGGCCAGGGCCGGCTTCGACCGCGCCGTGGCCGCGGCGGCCACGGCCCGCACCGCGGTGGTCTTCGCACAGGACGAGGGCGCCGAGGGCACCGACCGCTCGTCCCTCTCCCTCCCCGATGGACAGGACGCCCTGATCGCCGCGGTCGCCAAGGCCAACCCGAACACCGTCGTGGTGCTCAACACCGGTTCATCGGTGCTGATGCCGTGGCTGCCCGGCACCGCCGCCGTGCTGCAGATGTGGTATCCCGGCCAGGAGGGTGCGGAAGCAACCGCCGCGCTCCTCTACGGTGATGCCAATCCCAGCGGCAGGCTCACCCAGACCTTCCCGGCGAGCGAGGGCAAGCACCCGGTGGCCGGCGACGCCAAGCGCTACCCGGGCGTCGACGACCGGGAGGAGTACGGCGAGGGCGTGCACGCCGGCTACCGCTGGTACGCCCAGCAGGGCGTCACCCCGCTGTTCCCCTTCGGGCACGGCCTGTCCTACACCTCCTTCTCCTACCGCGACTTGACGGTGAACAGGACCGCCGACGGAGGTGCCACCGCGTCGGTGACCGTCCGCAACACCGGTGCCCGCGCCGGAAAGGAGGTCGTCCAGGCGTACCTCGGCCCGGCCTCCGGGGTGACCGCGCCGCAGGCGGTCACGAAACTCGCGGGGTACACGAAGATCTCGCTCGACCCGGGGCAGGAACAGCGGGTGACGGTCGCAGTCGACCCCCGCCGGCTGCAGTACTGGGATGTACAGAGTCACGGCTGGCGGGACGCGTCCGGCCGGCGATCGCTCGCCGTCGGATCCTCGGCGGCGGAGGCCCGGCTGACCGGCACCCTCGGGTGACCGGGCGGGCCGCACGATGACGCCCGGTACGAGCCCGCATCCATGACAACCGACTGAAAGGACATCCATGACCCAGGCAGAGCGCCCCGCGCGGCGACCCATCGGTACCGCGGACGCCATCGATGCGACGGAGGACACGGGGCTGCGCCATGTGGCGGGGCTCTCCACCGAGCTCCAGGACGTGGCGGAGGTCGAGCAGCGTCAAGTGCGCCTCGAACGCGTCGTCCTGGCGGGGGTGTGGACCTCCGGCACCGTCGAGGACGCCGAGAGCTCCCTCGGCGAGCTCGCCGCCCTCGCCGAGACGGCCGGCGCCCTGGTCCTCGACGGCGTCGTCCAGCGCCGCGACAAGCCGGACCCGGCCACCTACATCGGCTCCGGAAAGGCGCAGGAGCTGCGGGAGATCGTGGAGGAGTGCGGCGCCGACACCGTGGTGTGCGACGGCGAGCTGAGCCCCGCCCAGCTGGTGCGGCTGGAGGAGGTCGTCAAGGCCAAGGTGGTCGACCGGACCGCCCTGATCCTGGACATCTTCGCCCAGCGGGCCACGTCCCGGGAGGGCAAGTCCCAGGTGGCGCTGGCCCAGATGCGGTACATGCTGCCGCGGTTGCGCGGCTGGGGACAGTCGCTGTCCCGGCAGATGGGCGGCGGCGGGTCGGGCGGCGGAGGCATGGCCACCCGCGGCCCCGGCGAGACCAAGATCGAGACGGACCGGCGGCGCCTCAACGAGAAGATGGCCAGACTCCGCCGGGAGATCGCGGAGATGAAGACCGGCCGCGACCTCAAGCGCCAGGAGCGCCGCAGGAACAGGACTCCGTCGGTGGCCATCGCCGGGTACACCAACGCGGGCAAGTCCTCCCTCCTCAACCGGCTCACCGGCGCCGATGTGCTGGTGCAGAACGCCCTGTTCGCCACCCTCGACCCGACCGTGCGCCGGGCCGAGACTCCCTCGGGCCGGGTCTACACCCTCACCGACACCGTGGGATTCGTCCGCCACCTCCCGCACCACCTGGTCGACGCGTTCACCTCGACCCTGGAGGAGGTCGTCGAGGCGGACCTGATCCTGCACGTCGTCGACGGCTCCCACCCGGACCCGCGCGCGCAGTTGGCGGCCGTCCGCGCCGTGATCGCCGGTCTGGACGGCTCCGCGGTGCCCGAGCTGGTGGTCGTCAACAAGGCCGATCTCGCGGACCCGGACGTCCTGGCGGGGCTGCTGGCCGACGAGCCCCGCGCGGTGGCCGTCTCGGCCCGCACCGGCGCGGGGGTGGACGCGCTGCTGGCCCGGATCGAGGCGGGGCTGCCGCGCCCGGGCGTGGAAGTGGACGTCCTCGTTCCGTACACCGAGGGGCACCTCGTCGCCCGCGTCCACGAGACGGGCGAGGTCCTGGCCGAGGAGCACGAGGAACACGGCACGCGGATACACGCCATGGTGGACGCCGGGCTGTCCGCCGAACTGGCGCCCTACAACCGGGCCTGAGCACAAGGCGGCGCCCCTCCCGGAGGAGGGGCGCCGCTTCTTGTGCGCGTGTGCTGCTCAGGAATGCTTCAGCGTGAACTCCCGGATGGATGCGACCACATAGTCGATCATCTCGTCGGTCAGGCCCGGGTAGACACCGGTCCAGAAGGTCTGGTCGGTGATCAGGTCGCTGTTGACGAGGGGTTCGGCGATCCGGTGCGCACGGTCGGCGTAGGCGGGGTGACGGGTCAGATTGCCCGCGAAGAAGCGGCGGGTGTTGATGCGGCGCGCCTCCAGGAAGTCCACCAGCGCCTGCCGTTCGTAGGCGGCCCGGGGGTCGACGGTGAGGAGGAACCCGAACCAGCTGGGCTCGCTGCCGGGGGTCGGCTCGGGCAGCAGCAGCCCCGGCAGCCCGTCCAGGCCCTCCCGCATCCGCTGCCAGTTGTGCCGCCGGGCGGCGGTGAACTCCTCGATCCGCTGCAACTGGCTGAGCCCCAGGGCGGCTTGGAGGTCGGTGGACTTCAGGTTGTATCCGACGTGGCTGAAAATGTATTTGTGGTCGTAGCCGTGGGGCAGTTTCCCCATCTGCTGGTCGAAGCGCTTCATGCACCGGTTGTCCTCGCCGGGCTCGCACCAGCAGTCCCGTCCCCAGTCGCGGAACGACTCGACCAGCCGGGCCAGCACCAGGTTGTCGGTGAGGACGCAGCCTCCCTCGCCCATGGCGATGTGGTGGGCGGGATAGAAGCTCACCGTCGCCAGGTCGCCGAACGTGCCGGTCTTCCGTCCGCGGTAGGTCGAACCCACCGCGTCGCAGTTGTCCTCGACGAGGAACAGGCCGTGCTCCTCGGCCAGTTGCGCCACTTCCTCGACGGCGAAGGGGTTGCCCAGCGAATGCGCGATCATGATGGCCCGGGTGCGCGGCCCGATGGCCGCCGCGATCCGCTCGGGCGTGGTGTTGTACGTGCCCAGCTCGACGTCCACGAACACCGGCACCAGGCCGTTGTGCAGGATCGGGCTGACCGTGGTGGGGAAGCCGGCGGCGACGGTGACGACCTCGTCGCCGGGCTGCAGCCGCTGGTCCTCCAGCTGCGGGGAGGTCAGTGCGCTGAGGGCCAACAGGTTGGCCGAGGAACCCGAGTTGGTCAGGTGCGCCTTGCGGGTGCCGATGAACCGGGAGAAGTCCCGCTCGAAGCGGCGGGAGCTCACGCCCGCCGCGATCCGCATGTCCAGCGCCGCCGACACCAGCGCCAGCCGGTCCTCCTCGCTGAGCACGGCCCCCGAGACCTGGATCGGCGTCACGCCGGGCTGGAACGCGGAGGGGGAGTGCCGGCGGTGGTATTCGCGGACCAGCTCCGCGAGTTGTTCCTTTGCCCGGTCCATGGTCGGTGGATCCCTTCGTGGTGGCGCCGCTGACGAGAGGCCGAGGCTAGGCGGACCGCGAGGGGATGGCGACGGAGCGCGGAGGACTTCATCAGGTCGCAGTTCGGGCCGCGGTTCGGGTCGCGCCGGGGTGCGCGAAGAGGCCGGAGCGGGGCAATGTGGCTGAAATCCATCGGATGTGTGCACAACAAGAGGGATATGCGACCGACCGATCGGTATGTTTCGCGATGTGAGTTCGAAACAGCTCGTCGCATCGAGAAACCATGGCCGCCCCCGTGCGTCGCGCGACGCCGACCGCAGGAAGTGGGGCCAGAACTTCTTCCGTTCGGCCGCTTCCGCCCGGCGGTTCTCCGGCCAGTTGGAGGACTCGCGTTCCGCGTCCGGGAGCCGGCGGGAGGGCGCCCTGGTCGTGGAGATAGGGGCGGGCGGCGGCCGGATAACGAGAGAACTTGCCTCGGCGGGCCACGAGGTGCTGGCCGTCGAGATAGACGCCCACTGGGCGCACCGGCTGACCGCGGAGGAACTGCCGGGGGTCACCGTGGCCAACGAGGACTTCCTGGACCTGAGACTTCCGCGCGGGCCCGTACGGTTCGTCGGGAACCTGCCGTTCGTGTCCGGCACCAGGATCCTGCGCCGCTGTCTGGACCTGGGCCCCGGCTGCGCGGCGCAGGGGGTCTTCCTCCTGCAGCAGGAGTACGTGGGCAAGCGCACCGGAGCATGGGGCGGCAATCTCTTCAACGCCCAGTGGGAGCCCTGGTACGACTTCGCGGAGGGGTTGCCCTTCAACCGCCGGGAGTTCAGCCCGGTCCCGCAGACCGACACGTCGACGCTTCTGGTGACGCCGCATCACAGGCCCGTGGTGCCCTGGCAAGACCGCGTCGACTACCAAGAGTTCGTCGATCTGATGTTCAATACCGGCCAAATGACGATCGGCGACGCGGCGCGCAAGGTGCTGCGCCGGGGCCACGCCCAGTATGTGCGCGCTGCCGGAATCCGGCCGGCGGAACGGGTGAAGGACCTCGACGCCCGGCAGTGGGCGGAGCTCTTCAGGCTGCGCCAGGAGTGGACGGACCGCTGAGCGGGCTCGGCATCCCTCCACGCATACCGAACCGGCCGCGTACGGATATCCGTACGCGGCCGGTTCTCTCACGGAAGGGTCCGTCACGACGCGGGGGTTTCGCCGGCGGTCCGCGCTTCCCTGAGCTTCCGCAGCAACTCTCGCTTCTGAGCAAGCGGGTCGCTGCCGCCTCCGGTAGCTCCGCCCTTCCCGTTGCCGCGCAGTGCGCTGCGGGAGAGGTTGGAGCGGGCACCGCCGACACCCAGCATGTTTCCTGAGCCCTTGGGCATGTGGATTCTCCTTTCGCCGGCAAGCCGGGACGTTCCGTCTCGGCATGGTCATGAGTCTGCGGGTTGCGATTGTCCGCTGTCAAGACGATACGTATCGCCTCGCGTCCTCCTAGGGTGGACGTCATGTCGTACAGTCACGCACCAGACGCCACCCGACGCCGCCGCCGCTCCCAGCGCGCGATCCTCGACGCCACCCTCGAACTCGTCTCCGAAGTCGGCTACCCCAGGCTGACGATCGAGGCCATCGCCGCCCGTGCCGGGGTCGGGAAGCAGACCATCTACCGCTGGTGGCCCTCGAAGACCGCCATCCTCAGGGAGGCCGTCGTCTCCCTGGGGGGCGACGGAGCGCACACCGCCATCCCGGACACCGGCGACCTCGAGGCCGACCTCAAAGCGGTCCTGCACGCCACGATCGACACGATGAACGACCCCCGGTACGCGCTGCCCCTGCGAGCCCTCGCGGCCGCGGGCATTGCCGACGTCCGGCTGGGCGCCGAACTGGTCGCCGACGTGCTGGAACCTCAATTGCGGGGATATGTGGACCGGTTGGCTGCTGCCCAGCGGGTCGGCCAGGTGGCGCAGGACATCGACCTGCGGATCGCCCTGGAGCTGTTAACGGCCCCGATCGCCCATTGCTGGTTGCTGGGCGATGCCCGGCTGACCCATGCATACGCCGACACGGTGGTCGAGCTGGCCCTGCGCGGGCTGGCGCCGCGCTGACGGAAGCGGCCGTGGGCCGGGGGGTGTTCGGTGGGGATGCCCGGACACCCAACGGGCCGGCTCGCGGGAGGGGTGCGGTGGGAGGCCGTGTGGCAGCGACTGTATTCCGCCACCGTCGAGCTGATCAACACCGGCCGTCGCTGCCGCCTCCGATTCCCCCGAAGCAGCGGCACCCGGCACGACAGCCGGGCCGCCGGCCCACCCGAGGCCGCTCCGGCAGACCGGAACCCGGGTCGGCCGAGTGCCCTGTCGGGGGCGGCTGTCGAACTCGCCTACGAAGGCGTGAGCCCGAGGTCAATCACCCGTCGACCGGCTTCGGCGGTCGATTCCGAGCGTGCCGCCGTTACCCACTCCGGTCCGCCGTATCCGCGTTCCGCTCGCTGATGTTGACCATGCCGGTGATGGTACAGCCGGGCATCGTGGCCACGACCGACCCACTCGATGTCTTCGGCTGCGGACGCAACACTGTCGCAGGCCAACGCGCCGCGCACGAGGGCGGTTTGAGCTGGGGGGCGGGCTCGGGGGTTTGGGTCTGGGACCGCCCGGCGGGACGCTCGCCGGGCGGGCCGAAGACGTAGCCGACGGGCTTGAATCCTGGGCCGGAGCCTCAGCCTTTGGCCAGGGTGCGGCCGAGAAGGGGCAGCAGGCGGTCCCAGTGGCGCTGCAGCGCGGTGGGGTCGAAGGCATCGGTGTCGGACATGGTGAAGCCGTGAACGGTGCCGGGGTAGATCTCGGAGGTGTAGCTGACACCTGCGGCATCCAGGACTTGGTCGAGCTCGCCGAGGGCTTCGGGCGTCATGTCGCCTTCGGCATGGCCGAGATGGATCCGGGCGGTGAGCTTGGAGAAGAGTTCTGGACCGTCGACGCCCACAGGGCCGTGGAATCCGGCGACGGCGGCCACCTGGCCGGGGTGGGCCGCGGCGGTGCGCATCGCCAGGAGGCCGCCTATGCAGTAGCCGGTCACCGCGACCGGTCCGGCACCGACCTCGGGCTGGGCGGTGAGGAACCTGAGGTAGGCGTCGGCGTCGCTCAGGACACGTTCGGGGGTGTGCGCCTCGATCAGGGGCATCAACTGGGCGAAGACCGCGGGCCGGACCTCTTCTCCGATGTGCTCGGGAAGCTCGATGACCGGTGCCGGGCCGTGCCGGTAGAAGAGGTTGGGGACGAGCACGTAGTACCCGTGCCCGGCCAGTTCGCGGGCCATTTCCCGCAGCACGGGCCGGATCCCGAAGCCGTCCGCGTACATCAGTACCCCCGGGTGCCGACCGCCCCCGTCGGGCAAGGCGGCGAACGCGTCGGCCCGGCCGTCCGCGGTGGGAATCTGCAGCATCTTGATGGGCATCAATTCTCCTGTCGTGGTTGATGTGTCGAGCCTGTGATCAACACGACGGAGGCGGAGCCCGCGCAGCAGCGCAGGATTCTCGGTCCGGCAGCGGGCCATCACCGGCCCGTACGGCGCTCAGAGGAGCACCGGGTCACCGATCCGTGTGTGGCGCAATGCCGTCCCGGTAGTCATGGTTGCACAACGTAGCCGACTGGATGGAGCCGATGCCAGCCCCCGGCCATAGCGCTGTTCGCGGGAATGGTCTCGGTCAACACCTCGGGACGACTGCTTCGCAATGCAGTCCAAGGGCGGGCCGGCCACGCTCTCAGCGCCCTGTTCAGACAACTGAATGCCCAGTTCAACGCACCCTTCCACGAGGCTTGAGCGCCACCGGCGGAAGCGCCGGCGCCTTCAGCGCGGGGCCGTCGTACCCCTGCACCTGCCCGAACCGGTCCCCCGTCACCCAGTCCTCCCGCGCTCGCGCGACCTCCTCATGGCTGCGGCCCACGAAGTTCCACCACATCACGACCCGCTCCTCGAACGGCTCGCCGCCCAGGAGCATGAAGGCGCTGTCCACGTCGGCGCGCAGCGGCAGTTCGCGGCGGCCGCAGCCCAGGTAGAGGAGTGAGCCGGGGGCCAGGCGCACGCCGTCGATCTCGGCCTCGCCGGACATGGTCAGGGCCGCGTACTCGAAGTCCGGCTGCACCGGGAGGCGGGCCGAGGCGCCCGCGGGCAGGGTGATGTCGGCGCCGACGATCGGGGTGAAGGCGGTGGCGGGGGAGTGCGTGCCGTCGAGTTCGCCCATGATGACGGTGGCGTCGATGCCGCCGCCCCTCACGCGCGGCAGTTCGGCGTGGTGTTCCCACGCGGGGTCCGTGTGCCGGTGGGCGTCGGGCAGCGCCACCCACAGCTGGGCGCCGTGCAGCAGGGGAGCGTGCTCGCGCGGGGACTCCTCGGAGTGGGCGATGGCGCGCCCCGAGATCATCAGCCCCAACTGCCCCGGGCGCAGGGTCTGCAGGCTGCCGAGGCTGTCGCGGTGCAGGACCTCGCCGGCGTGCAGCCAGCTGACGGTCTGCAGTCCCATGTGCGGGTGCGGAGCGACCTGCATGCCGGGCTCGTCGGCGATGTCGTCCGGGCCGTAGTGGTCGACGAAGCACCAGGCGCCGATCATCCGGCGGCCGATGCCGGGCAGCAGGCGGCGCACGATCGTGCTCTCGCCGAGCGGTACGTCCTTGGCGGGCAGCAGCTCGCGCACCGGCTGCGCCGTGATGTCCTGGCGGCCCCCGCACTGCGTGGGGGCGGGCTGGATGTCGAGGTTGCTCATGACGGACACCATGTCACCTCCCGGCCGGAGGCGGGCGGACGTCAGCGCAGGGCGCTGAGACCCGGTACGAACGTCACCAGCAGCGGCACGAACGGCACCAGTGCCGCCGCGGCCGTCAGCCGCAGCCGGTGTGCCGCGGTGAGCCGGGGCGCGGGGGCCAGCAGCCGGTCCACGCGGCCGGGCAGGTGCGAGGCCCCGGCCGGGCAGGGGCCGAACACCCCGCGGTCCTCGTTGAGTTCGACCAGGGCGAGCGCGGTGGTCAGCCGTCCGAAGCGGCGCGAGGCGCAGTCGTCCGCCGCGAGCTCGACCAGGTGGTGCACCTGGTCACGGAAGGCGGCGAAGACCGGCACCTGGGGGAAGCCGTGGGCCAGCGCCGAGGCGCAGTGCAGCAGCCAGTCGTGCCGGGCCCGGGCGTGGCCCTGCTCGTGGGCCAGCACCGCATCGAGCTGCGTCCCCTTCAGCCGGCGCAGCGCCCCCGTGGTGATGACCAGTTGGGGCGCGGGGCCGCCGCGCAGCAGCCAGGCGTCGGGGCGGTCGCCCTCCAGCACCATGAGCCGTTCCGTGCCGGGCACTTCTCCGGGCAGCCTGGGGGAGCGGAGGCGCAGTTCGACACGGCGGCGCCGGCGGCGCGCCCGTGCTCCGCGGATCTCGCGGGTGAGCATCGCGGCCGTCCACACGGCACCCGAGGCAAGGGTGATGGCCAGCGGTGCCGCCCACGCACTGTGGGCCCCGAGGGCGTAGGCCTCCACCACACCGCGCGGGGCGGGGGCGAAGACGTTGCCGCGGACGGCCTCCCACGCCTCGGCGGCGCTCAGCGACATGGCGAGAACACAGCACAGCAGCACGGCCGCCACCACGCACTGCCACACCCACAGAGCGACGACCGGTTCCCGGACGGGCCAGTCGGCGCGGGTCAGCACGCGTGGCGCCACGGCCGCCGCCAGTCCGCCGAGGACCAGCAACGCGAGCGTGACCATCATGGCGTCAGCCTATGAGCGCACGCCTGTCCAGGGGTACGGCTCCGTCCGCGAAGTGACGCAGACCACGGGAACCGCGGACGTTCACCGGCCGACCCGCCCACCGGCTCACAGCGTGAGCAGCATCGCCAGCATGCCTATCGCCATGGACAACCGGCACGCGGTGGTCAGTTCGCGCCGCCCCGGCCGCTGCGGCCCCCGCGCCGCCCCGCACGTCCACGGGCCCTCTCCTGCGGCGACGGCCGCCGGCACGGGGACGATGCGCGCCGTGGCCCGTACGGCATAGACGGCGAAGTACACCAGCAGCAGCCCGGTCAGCAGGGGAGTGCCCGCCGGCTCGTGCATCGCTCCGCCGTGCATCGCATGACCGCCGGACGGTGCACCCGCCATCGCGAGCGCCATGTACACCATCGCCAACGCCCCCACAGCGTGGTGCAGTTGATGCCCCTCCGCCCGCCGCCGGGCGATGACCAGCGCCCGGACCCCCGCGGACCCGAACACCACGACGAACAGCATCGCTCCCCACGGCGTGGCCGCCGGCATCCCGGCCGGCAGGGCCATGGCCGCCATGCCCAGGCCCATCAGGGCGTCACCCCCCGCGGCCCGGCGCTCCCCCGTTGCGCCGGCCCGCATCCCGACAAGGCAGTACACGCCCGTGGCGGTGCACAGCGCGACGAGCAGCCAGCCGACCAACGGCGGTCCGTGCACAGCGCACCTCCCCGAACGCATATCCACCCCCGGGAGGCTGCCCACCGTGACCGCTGCACACGGGAGCGCACAGGCGCACTGCGGGAGTGCGGCACGAGCCGGTACGCGCGCCCGCGCGCGGGGGCGCATTCAGCAGGAGTGCGGGCCGAGAGATCCCCCGGCCCCTCAACCCCGCCGCCAGGCTCCCCCAGCTCCCTAAACCCCCGGCCGGTACCGCAGCGGATGCCCCTCCGGCACCTCCACCACTGCGATGCGCACCCCGTCCGGATCCGCGATCCACATCTCCACCAGCCCCCACGGCTTCGTCTCCGGCGGCTCCAGGACCTGCACCCCGCGCTGCAGGAACTCCTGGTGCGCCTGCGCCGCGTCCGCCACCTGGAACCACAGCTCCAGCCCGGGCCCCGGCGGGTGCTCCGCGCGTCCCGAGACCTCCAGGAAGCCGCCGCCCAGGAAGTAGACCGTGCCCCGCTCGGGCCCCGTGCCGAACTCGCGGTAGACCGCGAGCCCCAGCGCCTTGCCGTAGAACTCCCGCGACCGCTCCGGGTCGACCGGCCGCAGCAGCACCCTGCTGCTCAGTACGTGCACCATGGCGCGACTGTACGCACAACTGCTCCGTTAGGGTCGTACGGACGCCCGAAAGTGCACGGAGAGGATCACGTCATCCATGGAAACCGCCGCCCGTACCGCCGATCTTGCCTTCCGCCCCGCGACCGCCGGCGATGTTCCGGCCCTCGTCGCGCTGGTCGAGTCGGCGTACCGCGGTGAGGACAGCCGCGCCGGGTGGACCACCGAGGCGGACCTGCTGGAGGGCCAGCGCACCGACCCCGAGAGCGTCATGGCCGTGGTGACGCACGCCGACAGCCGGTTCCTGGTGGCCGAGCGCGCCGGCGAGCCGGTCGCCTGCTGCCACGTCGAACACCGCGGCTGCCACGCCTACTTCGGGATGTTCGCGGTCCGCCCGGCCGCCCAGGGCGGTGGCCTGGGCAAGGCCGTGATGGCGGAGGCCGAGCGCGTCGCGCGCGAGGAACTGGGCGTGCGCGAGATGCACATGACCGTCATCCGGCAGCGCGAGGAACTGATCGCCTGGTACGAGCGGCGCGGCTACCGGCGGACCGGGCAGATGAGCCCGTTCCCCTACGGCGACGAGCGGTTCGGCATCCCGCAGCGCACCGACCTGGAGTTCGAACTGCTGGTCAAGGAACTGGCCTGAGGCAACGGTCTCCCGGGAGCTGCCCGGGCCGCCCGGCGCGATCACTCAGTGCGACCGCCCCGCGCGATCAGTGGCCGGAACGAGCTTAGAACGGCTGCGGGTGCCACAGTGGCAGAAGAGGCCGATTTTCGCTCCTGATCCCTCACACGAGAGAACGGCACAGGAAAAACGGCGCTCAGGCGGGGGCCTGGCAGGATAATTTGTCGATACATCCCTTGAGCCGGAGAAGCTCGCATGGATACGGTGTCTTAACGCGAGGTTCTCCTGAGGAGGGGTAGTGATGACGGAAATTCTTGCGTCGACGGTGTCGAGGACCGGTATATCGGCCGACGAGCGCGTGATCGATCACCCCGCCTGGGGTGCCCTCAAGGCCGCCGTCGAGCGAATCCGGCCCTGGCAGTCGGCGGACGGCTCCATCGACACCGCAGCGGCGGACGGACCCCCGGGTGAGGACGTCCGCGCCGAGCTCGACAAGGTCGTGGCCGCCGTCGAGCAGCTCTCGCCCCTGGTGCCGCACGACGCCGCGTACCACGCGGCCCTCGTCGCCGACCTGCGCCGCTGGGCCGACGGCGGCTTCGGCGTCCCGGACTTCCTGGACTCCCTGCTGGCCTTCCAGCCCGCCGCACAGCGCGCCGACGGCCTGCAGCACCTGGTGCTCTTCCCGATGTACACCCAGAACGGCAACCCCGACCGCAACCTCGAAGCCGTCGTGCTCCGCGTGGTCTGGCCGGAGTGGCTCGCCGAGCTGGAGCGCACCCGCTACGACAACCCGCTCTTCCTCGGCATCACCTTCGAGGACTTCACCCCCGGCTACGACACCAACTCCGCGGTGCTCTTCCCGGAGACCATCGCCGTCCGCGAGGCCCCCGAGCGCTTCACCTGGGGCGGCATCTTCTGCGACCGCGAGGCGGCCCGCTTCCGCCGGGTCACCGAGGCGGCGGTCGAGACCCTCGGCCTGGAACTCCCCGAGGACATCGCGCACATGGTCGGCGACCAGCAGCGCTGCCAGCAGGCGTTCGTCCTGTGGGACATGGTCCACGACCGCACCCACAGCCACGGCGACCTGCCCTTCGACCCGTTCATGATCAAGCAGCGGCAGCCGTTCTGGATGTACGGCCTGGAGGAGCTGCGCTGCGACCTCACCGCCTTCAAGGAGGCCGTGAAGCTGGAGGCCGACGGCTACGCCCAGGGCCGTGACGTGCAGTACACCGTGCTCTTCGACCGGATGTTCCGCTTCCCGGTCACCGGCGAGCGCGTGCGCAACTACGACGGTCTCGGCGGGCAGCTGCTCTTCGCCTACCTGCACCGGCACGACGTCGTACGCTGGACGGACAACACCCTGCACATCGACTGGGACCGTGCCCCGCAGGTGACCAACCAGCTGTGCGGAGAGATCGAGAAGCTCTACCGCGACGGCATCGACCGCCCCAAACTCGTGCACTGGTTCGCCGCCTACGAGCTCGTCTCGTCCTACCTGGCCCCGCACCCCGGCTCCGTGTGGGCCAAGGGCCCGGACGCCCTGGACCTGACCCAGCCGCCGCGCAAGCTCGTCGACGACGTGCTGCCGGACGAATTCCCGCTCAGCATGTTCTACGAGGCCCTTGCCAAGAAGCTGCGCGGCGTGATCGCCTCCACGAAGGGGATCACGGCGGACAGCGGCGAGCGGGTCGCCGCGTGAGCAGCAGCGAGAAAGAGGCGACGATCATGAGCACTCCGACGAACGGCAATGGCCCGCTGGCCGGTGCGGTCGTGGCGGTGGCGGGAGCGGCCGGCCCGGCGGGCCGGGCGACGCTGCTGCGCCTGGCCGAGGCCGGGGCGACCGTGGTCGCCGCCGATGCGGACGCGGCCCGCCTGGCCGAGGCCGTGGACGCCGCCCGCTACGCGCACGGCGGGGCCACCGTCACCGGCGACACCGTGGACCTGCTCGACCTCGACGCGGCCCGCGCCTGGGCGGACCGCACCGAGAAGGAGTTCGGCCGCATCGACGGCCTCGTCCACCTGGTGGGCGGCTGGCGCGGCTCGGCCACCTTCGCCGAGACCGACCTCGAGGACTGGGCACTGCTGGAGAAGCTGCTCATCCGCACAGTCCAGCACACCTCGCTGGCCTTCGAGGCGCCGCTGGCCCGCAGCGGCCACGGCCGCTACCTGCTGATCAGCGCCGCGGGCGCCAGCAAGCCCACCGCGGGCAACGCCGCCTACGCCGCCTCCAAGGCCGCCGCCGAGGCGTGGACGCTCGCGCTCGCCGACTCCTTCCGCAAGGCGGGGGGCGACAGCGCCCCGCCGGCCGCCGCCGCGATCCTCATCGTCAAGGCACTGGTGCACGACGCCATGCGCGCCGAGCGCCCGAACGCGAAATTCGCCGGCTTCACGGACGTCAAGGACCTGGCCCAGGCCATCGTCGGCGTCTGGGACAAGCCCGCACAGGAAGTGAACGGAACCCGTCTGTGGCTGACTCCGCAATAGAGACCGCGACTCCCTCGACGACCGACGCCGTACGCCACCACGACCCCGCACTGCGGGGTTTCGCGAGCGACAACTACGCGGGCGCGCACCCCGAGGTGCTCGCCGCACTCGCCCTGGCCAACGGCGGTCACCAGGTCGCGTACGGGGAGGACGTGTACACCGCACACCTCCAGGAGGTGATGCGTCGTCACTTCGGCCCGACGGCCGAGGTGTTCCCGGTCTTCAACGGCACCGGTGCCAACGTCGTCGCCCTCCAGGCGGCGACGGAGCGGTGGGGCGCGGTCATCTGCGCCTCCACCGCGCACATCAACGTCGACGAGTGCGGCGCGCCCGAACGGGTCGGCGGCCTCAAGCTGCTGACGATCCCGACCGAGCACGGCAAGCTCACCCCCGAGCTGATCGACCGCGAGGCTTACGGCTGGGACGACGAGCACCGGGCCCAGCCGCAGATCGTCTCGATCACGCAGACCACCGAACTCGGCACCTGCTACACGCCCGAGGAGATCCGGGAGATCTGCGACCACGCCCACGAGCGCGGCATGAAGGTCCACGTCGACGGCTCGCGGCTGGCCAACGCCGCGGCCACGCTGGGCCTGCCGCTGCGCGCGTTCACCACCGACGCCGGGGTGGACCTGCTGTCCTTCGGCGGGACCAAGAACGGCCTGGTCTTCGGCGAGTGCGTGGTCGTCCTGAACCCGGACGCGGTGCGGGCGATGAAGCATCTGCGCAAGCTGTCGATGCAGCTCGCCTCCAAGATGCGCTTCGTCTCGGTGCAGTTCGAGGCCCTGCTGGCCGGCGACCTGTGGCTGCGCAGCGCCACGCACGCCAATGCGATGGCGGCGCGGCTCGCCGAGGGCGTCCGCTCCGTCGACGGCGTCGAGATCCTGCACCCGGTGCAGTCCAACGCCGTCTTCGCCCGGCTCCCGCACGACGTGAGCGAGCGGCTGCAGAAGCACTACCGCTTCTACTTCTGGGACGAGACGGCGGGCGACGTCCGCTGGATGTGCTCCTTCGACACCACCGAGGCGGACGTGGACGCGTTCGTGACGGCGGTGAAGGAAGAGATGGCGAGACAGTAGAAGCTGTTTCCCCCGCACCCCGCGCCCCGTCAGGGGCGCGGGGTGCGGCATTATGCGGCTCCGCCGCGCGGGCGCGCTCAGCCCCGAACGCCCCGCACGTTCAGCGAACCGCTCAGCGGCACCCCTCCGCATGAGCCGGCGTCGGCGCCGTCCCACCGAGATGTGCCGGCACCCACCACGTGTCGTCGGAGTTCCGCGGCCGCACCGGATAGGCCCGCTGCGCCGCCTCCAGCAGGTCCTGCACCCGCCCCCGCAGCCGCTCGGTGACGGTCTCCGCCGACTCCGCCGGATCGGCGGCGAGCGGCTCGCCGACCCGTATCGTCACCGGGATGTGGTTGCGGCCGAAGTCGCGCTTGTGGCCCTTGGTCCACAGGCGCTGCGTCCCCCACAGGGCCATCGGCAGCAGCGGCACCCCGGCCTCCTGGGCCAGCCGGGCCGCGCCGGACTTGAAGTTCTTCAGCGTGAACGACTGGGAGATCGTCGCCTCCGGGAAGACGCCGATGATCTCGCCCGCGCGCAGTGAGGCGAGCGCGTGCTTGTACGCGTCCAGGCCCGCCGCCCGGTCGACCGGGATGTGCTTCATCGCCCGCATCAGCGGCCCGGAGACCTTGTGCCGGAAGACCGACTCCTTCGCCATGAAGCGCACCAGCCGCTTGGCCGGGCGCGCGGCGAGGCCGCAGAAGACGAAGTCCAGGTATCCGATGTGGTTGCTCACCAGTACGGCCCCGCCGTGCTGCGGGATGTGCTCGGTCCCCTTGATGTCGAAGCGCAGGTCCAGTGCCTTGAACATGGTGCGGGCGGCGCCGATCACCGGGGGATAGACGAGCTCTGCCATATCGGGAAGATCCTTCCGGGCCAGGGGAGGGTGCTCCCGGCTGAAGTTCTGAAGTTACGCGGCCGTAGGGGTTCCGGCTTTCGCCAGATCGTGCCCGAATGCCCGGCCTGCGGGCCAGCTGGGACGCCTCCTGGGCCGGGAGATCCTCATCACGTCGGCTTGTGCGGATGTGCGGAAGCTACACCCCGGGGCGCTTTCGGGAAATTTCTCCGGCGCCTCCGGTGCTGCAGGATGGCAACGGACCGGACACGGTGACGGGCCCGAGGGGCCCAGGGAGGGACGAGGGTGGAGGGGCATCGGAGCGAGGAGCGCCTGAGCGCTGCCGAGATCGGGGCGGAGCTGGGGGAACGGGCCACACTCGTGCAGTTCTCCACGGCCTTCTGTCAGCCCTGCCGGGCGACCAGGCGGGTGCTCGCGGACGTGGCGGCCATGGTGGACGGCGTCGAGCACCACGAGATCGACGCGGAAGCGCGGCTGGAACTGGTCCGTACCCTGCGGATCGACGCGACGCCGACCGTGCTCGTGCTGGACGCCGACGGCAGAGTGGTACGGCGGGCAACCGGCCTGCCGCGCAAGGCCGATGTGATCGCCGCACTGGGCGCCGCGGTCCTCCCCTCCCACAGCCCCTCCCACAGTCGAAGGACGGCTTGATGACGGCCATGCCCGAGCTGGGCGCACACCGGTCCACTCCCGACCTGCTGCGCTCGGTCTTCCGCCGGCACGCGGCCGGCGTCGCCGTGATCACCGCGCACGGCCCGCGCCCCGCCGGATTCACCGCCACCTCGCTCACCTCGGTGGCCGCGGAGCCGCCGATGGTCTCCTTCGGCGTCGGCACCGGCTCCTCCAGCTGGCCCGTCATCGCCGGTGCGGAGCACGTGGGGGTGCACATACTCGGCGAGCACCAGAGCGAGTTGGCGGCCACCTTCGCCCGCAGCGGCGCCGACCGCTTCGCCCCGCCCACCCGGTGGCGCACCGGTCCGCACGGAGTGCCGCTGCTGGAGGGCGTCCTGGCCTGGATGGTGTGCCGCGTGGTGGCCCGGGTGCCCGCCGGGGACCACCGGGTCGTGCTCGCCGAGACGGTCGCCGGCGACCCCACCGGAGACGGCCGTCCGCTCCTCTACCACCAGGGACGCTTCAACGGTCTGCGGGACTGAGACGTCCCTGCTGCGCGCGTTGGGCAGATCACAGCCGCCCTCCCTTGCGCTCGGTCGGAACGCTCGATGTACTGGCGAGTAACATTCTGGTCCGGGCGGTGGCCGTGACGATCACCGCACCGGTCCGGAATCCGCCCCACAAGGCGCCTATGCTGCCTGCCAAGGCAGCTTGATAGAGACGATGCAGTAGGAGAGCCGGCGTGAGCTTGAGGATCGTTGTCTGTGTGAAGTACGTGCCCGACGCCACCGGCGACCGGCACTTCGCCGAGGACCTGACCGTCGACCGCGACGACGTGGACGGCCTGCTCTCGGAGCTCGACGAGTACGCGGTCGAGCAGGCGCTGCAGATCTCTGAGGAAGCGGACGACGCGGAGATCACCGTCCTGACCATCGGCCCCGAGGACGCCAAGGACGCGCTGCGCAAGGCCCTGTCCATGGGCGCCGACAAGGCCGTCCACGTCGAGGACGACGACCTGCACGGCACCGACGCGCTGGGCACCTCGCTGGTGCTGGCCAAGGCCGTCGAGCACGTCGGCTACGACGTGGTCATCTGCGGCATGGCCTCTACCGACGGCGGCATGGGCGTGCTCCCGGCGATGCTCGCCGAGCGCCTGGGCGTCCCGCAGGTCACCCTGCTCTCCGAGGTCGCCGTCGAGGACGGCAAGGTGACCGGCCGCCGTGACGGCGACGCCGCGAGCGAGCAGCTGGAGGCCTCCCTCCCGGCCGTCGTGTCCGTCACCGACCAGTCCGGCGAGGCCCGTTACCCCTCCTTCAAGGGCATCATGGCCGCCAAGAAGAAGCCGGTGGAGTCCCTGGACCTCTCCGACCTCGGCATCGACGCGGAACAGGTCGGCCTGGAGGGCTCCTGGACCAAGGTCGACGAGGCCACGGAGCGCCCGGCCCGCACGGCCGGCACGATCGTCAAGGACGAGGGCGAGGGCGGCAAGCAGCTCGCCGAGTTCCTCGCGGGCCAGAAGTTCATCTGAGCCGCCCGGAACAGCCCCCTCCCTCCCACTTCTTCCCGCAGGAGAGCAACACCATGGCTGAAGTCCTCGTCTACGTCGACCACGTGGACGGCGCCGTCCGCAAGCCCACCCTCGAACTGCTCACCCTCGCCCGCCGCATCGGCGAGCCCGTCGCCGTGGCCCTCGGTGCCGGCGCGGACGCCACCGCCGCGAAGCTGGCCGAGTACGGCGCGGTCAAGGTCCTCACCGCCGACGCGCCCGAGTTCGCCGACTACCTGGTCGTCCCGAAGGTGGACGCGCTCCAGGCCGCGTACGAGGCCGTCTCCCCGGCCGCCGTGCTCGTCCCGTCCTCCGCCGAGGGCAAGGAGATCGCGGCCCGCCTCGCCGTCCGCACCGGCTCCGGCATCATCACCGACGCCGTCGACCTGGAGGCCGGCGCCGAGGGCCCGGTGGCCACGCAGTCCGTCTTCGCGGCCTCGTACAGCACCAAGTCCCGCGTCACCAAGGGCACCCCGGTCATCACCGTCAAGCCCAACTCCGCCGCCCCGGAGGCCGCCCCGGCCGCCGGCACGGTCGAGCCGCTGGCCGTCTCCTTCGGCGAGAAGTCCACCGGCACCAAGGTCGTCTCCCGCACCCCGCGCGAGTCCACCGGCCGCCCCGAGCTGACCGAGGCCGCGATCGTGGTCTCCGGCGGCCGCGGCGTCAACGGCGCCGAGAACTTCCCGCTCATCGAGGCCCTGGCCGACTCGCTCGGCGCGGCCGTGGGCGCCTCGCGCGCCGCGGTGGACGCCGGCTGGTACCCGCACACCAACCAGGTCGGCCAGACCGGCAAGTCGGTCTCGCCGCAGCTGTACATCGCGGCGGGCATCTCCGGCGCGATCCAGCACCGGGCCGGCATGCAGACCTCGAAGACCATCGTCGCCATCAACAAGGACGCCGAGGCCCCGATCTTCGAGCTCGTCGACTACGGCATCGTCGGCGACCTCTTCGAGGTCGTCCCGCAGCTGACGGAGGAGATCAAGGTCCGCAAGGGCTGATCGCCTGCCGCTCCGGCTTCCGCGGCCCCCGCTCCGGCAGTTGTGCCGGGGCGGGGGCCGCGCGTATTGCGGCCTCCGGCTGTTCGTGTCAGGCGAGCGCCCCCTCGACCAGGCCCAGCGAACCGGGCCCGTCCGTCACCCCGACCAGCCGCAGGCCGGCCCGCTCGAAGAGCCGGCGGAAGTCCTCCCGCGTGCGGTGCTGCGCTCCGGGCTCGCAGATGACCATCATCTCGAGGTCGATGAGCTTGGACAGCGACGGCTGCCGCGGGTCGTCGGGGATCAGGTACTCGGCCAGCAGCACCCGGCCGTCCTCCGACCGCAGCTGCGCACGGCAGTTGGACAGCATGCGGACCACGTCCTCGTCGTCCCAGTTGTGAATGACCTGGGAGAAGAGGTAGGCGTCGCCACCGGCCGGCACGGAGTCGAGGAAGCTGCCGCCGACCAGCTCGCAGCGGTCGAGGACGCCGGCCTCCACCAGGGGCTGCCCGGCACGTTCGACGACGTGCGGCAGGTCGTAGAGCACCCCATGCACCCGGGGGTTCGCCGACAGGATGGCCGCGAGCAGGGCGCCGCGCCCGCCGCCGCAGTCGACGACCGTGCCGAAGCGGCCGAAGTCGTAGCGCTGCACGATCGGGGCGGTGAGCCGGGTCGCGATGGAGGTCATCTCGACGTCGAGCGACTCGGCGTCGTCGGGGTGCTCGCCGAGGTACTCGAACCCGCTCTTGCCGAAGGCGAGGTCGAAGCCGGACCGTCCGGTGCGCAGCACCTCCAGCAACTGCCCCCAGGCGGCGCGGTGGTAGGGCCGGGCGAACTTGTGCGCCCAGCCGCGCATGGAGCCGTGGATGTCCTCGCGCAGCAGCTCGCCGACGGGTGTGAGGCCGAAGCGGCGGTCCGGTATCTCCTCGAAGACCTGCGCGTCCGCGAGCGCGCGCAGCAGCCGGTAGAGGTTGGTCTCGTCCGCGCCGACCGCCTTGGCGATCTCGCTCACCGGCCGCGGCCCGGCGGCCATTTCGTCGGCGACCCCGAGCGTCGCCGCCGCGCTGAGCGCCTGGGCGATCCAGGCCCCGCTGGTGAGCTGCATCATCCGCGCCACCGGATCGGCCACGGCGCCCGGCAGGGCGGCGGCGTCGGTGGGGTGGAGCGGCTCCGTACCGTGTTCGGGTCGATTCATGGCGTGAGCATGGCATCGGTGATCACCATGCGGTAGGCGGGGCGCGGCTGTTGGCCGGAGTCGGTCCAGGCGTTGTCGATTTCCGATCTTTTCGGGGTACGGGGACGGCGGGAAATGGTAAAGGCGGCGTTGTCGTACCCCTGTGGGAGGCTCGCGCCATGCCGTCCGGGAACCACGTCGACTTCGCCGACATCACTGCCGCCTGCACCGTCGCCCCGGAACTCCGGGGCGAGTTGATCGACTGCTGGGTGGCCGTCACGAATGCCGGCGGTGCCGCCGGATTCCCGTTCCCGCCGGTCGGTGTGGCCGATGTGGCGCCGGCGGTGGACGAACTCATAGGCCGCTTGGACCCGGAGCGGACCCGGCTGGTGGTGGCGCGGGTGGCGGGTGCGCTTGCCGGGTGGGTGGTGCTGAACCGCGACCCGGGCAGGCTGGTCGGGCACTGGGCGACGATCAACCACCTGCAGACCCATCCGGCCTTCCGGGGGTGGGGCATCGGCTCGGCGCTGGTGGCCGAGGCGCGGCGAATCGCCCGCGATGCGCTGGGCCTTGAGCAGTTGCACCTCGCGGCCAGGGGAGACGAGGGGCTGGAGGGTTTCTACGAGCGTCTGGGGTGGCGGGAAGTCGGCCGGTGGCCGGGGGCGTTGAGGTTCGGGGAGGGGGATGTGCGGGACGAGGTGCTGATGGTGCTGGCGCCGCTGTAGACGGTGCCCGGAACCACGCGTGTGGTGCCGGCGAATCCCGGGCAAGGCCCCGGCATGCGGAGACGAGGCGCGCAGACGCGTACGAGGCCGGCGGGGACCGTGGACGGGCGCGCATGCGGTTTCGGGGACGGGCCCGCGGCGACCGGATGCGGAACGTCCGGCCCCGGGCCGTGCGATGAGTGCCGCACCGAGTGCGGCGGCTTCCCCGAGTGCCCCGCACCCGCTTTGGCCGCGGCCGGTGTCTCCGGGCCGGGAGGCCTGCGGCGGATCAGCCACCGCCGAGGCTGCGCCGTGTGGAAGGCCGAGGGGCCGGCCGGGGCGTGCGCGGTCAAGTACGGCTACGGCCCGGGAGCGGACGCCGTCATGAGGGAGGCGGCGGCCCTGACCGAACTCCCCGGGTACGGGGCTGTTGCCGGGGACGCCTGGTGCGTCATCCCCTGGTACGACGGCGCGCCGTGCTGGCGCCCGTTGGCCCCCTTGCGAGCGCGACAGCAGAAGACCCTGCCGGCCGAGGCCGTGGCACTGTGCCAGGAGACGGCGCGGCTGCACGAGTTGGGCTGGATCCACGGCGACATCCAGCCCGCTCACGTCATCCACACCCGCGACGGAACCCGCCTGATCGACTTCGGCTGGTCACGGCGCGTGGCCCACGCCCCGGACCGGCCCGCCTACCGGGGAGGCATCAGCCACTTGACGGCTCCGGAGACGGCCCGAGCGATCGTCCAGGGTCGGCCGGCAGCGAGTACGTGCAGCACCGACGTCTTCGCGTTGGCGGGAACCCTGTGGGCCTGCCTGGCAGGCCGATGGCCGATCGACTACCGGGCGTCCGGGCTGCCGCGGCACCACACCGCGGAGCAGCGTCGCGTTGTACTGGCGAACCGGCGCTTTCACCTTGCCGGACCACTGCCGCACGCGGCCCTGCAGGATCTATTGAGCGCGGTCCTTTTGGCAGCCCCGGCCGACCGGCCGACGGCGATGGAACTTGCGGGGGAGGCGGGGCGCTGTTTGTGAGGCTGTAAGGCCGTGCACCTTCGGTAAGCGGAGCGCTGTACTCCGGTGGCGGAAACCCTCATTCCTGCGATCCGGGAATCGGGGTTTGTGCCGTCGGAGGCAGGTCTTCCGGTTGGTGGGTCACGGATTCAGGTGCCGTGCGGCGGCCATGACTGCCTCACGGAGATCGTCGGGAGAAGTGAGGGCGGGCGTCGGTTCGTCCTCACCTTGAGGCAAGACCCACACACGCTCCCCGTGATACCTACCGGGCGGCGGGACGAACAGCTCGGCGCCGGCAGGGTAGATGGCGAGCCCAGGCGTTCCGGCGAGGCTGCGTCCAGTGCCCAGAGGCAGCAGCCACCACATCAAGCGCTCCGCGCCGCCCATCACGTACGGGCCGATGTGCCGGTCCCGGGCCTTGAGCTGGGTGATGACGGCGGTCGCCAGAGTGAAGTCGATGCGCACCAGATCCCATTGGCGTCCGGCCGCGAGGCCGCCCCTTTGGCGTGCGCCGCAGCCCGGTGGCCTCGCGGCACCCTTCACTGGCACAAGGCGCCCGCCCGCAGGGCGCCGTCAGTCGACCAGGCAAGTCCCGACAGGCGCATCCGGCAACTCCACCCCACTGCTCACCTCCTGCCCCACCTTCAGCATCAAGTCGAGCAGGAACCGTCGCGACAGCAGCCCGTTCCGCAACCGCAGTCCCGTCCTGGTGCCCGGGGCCAGGAACTTGCCCGTGCGGTCGCCGCCCTTCTGGCAGCCCTGGGCGTAGGTGCGCAGGGTCGACTCGTAGCGGCGGAAGGCCGTGCGGTGGTCGCCGCCGGAGCGGGCGAGTTCGGTGGCCAGGACGTAGGCGGCGACCATGGCCGTGCCCGTGCCCATGCCGCCGATGGTCGCGCCGCAGGCCGCGTCGCCGGCGAGGGCGATCCGGCCCTTGGACCACGTGGGGACGTCCGCCCGGCTGATCGAGTCGAAGTACAGTTCCGGCGCCGCGCGCAGGGAGTCCAGCAGGCGCGGCACCTCCCACCCCATGCCCGTGAACGCGTCGGCCACGAGGCACTTCTGCTGTTCCGGGTCGTGGCGGTCGTACTCCAGCTCGGGGGCGGCGAAGACGAAGAAGGCCCCCGCCCGGTCCGGGGCGTGGTGGTCGACGCCCACGGAGGCGAGCCGGCCCGGCGTGTTGTGGCCGATCGAACCCTCCGTCAGGCCCAGGTGGTTGGGCAGCTGCCAGGTGGCGGCGTAGTAGCCGAGGCGGCTCACGTACGACTGCTCGGGGCCGAAGGCGATGCGGCGGACGTTCGAGTGCAGCCCGTCCGCGCCGATCACCAGGTCGAACTCGCGCGAGGCGGCGTGCCGGAAGTCGGCGCGGACCCCCGTCGCGGTCTCCGTGAGGGCGGTGACCGAGTCGCCGAAGACGTACTCGGTGTACGGGAGGCTGTGCTCGTACAGCACCCGCGCCAGGTCGCCCCGCAGCACCTCCAGCTCGCCGCCCGCGAACTCGCCGGGCAGGTGGAGCAGTTGGCGGCCGTCGGCGTCGACGAAGCGCATCGGGCTGCCGCCGGTCTGTATCCGGCGCAGCTCCGGGAGGATGCCCATGCGTTCCAGGACCGTCATGTGGGTCTCGCCGCGGAAGTCGACCGCCTGGCCGCCGCCGCGCAGGGCCGGGGCCAGTTCCACGACCGTAGGCCGGAAGCCGTAGCACCCGAGCCAGTAGGCCAGCGCCGGGCCCGCGATGCTCGCGCCCGAGATGAGGACGGTCCGGTTCTCGGGGGTGCTGCTGCTCATGGGGTTCCCTCCCTTTCGGAAACTGTGTCCACCGGACTCAGTTATTACTGTGTACCTTAGACACAGTTCTGTTGGTCCGGCAAGCCCGGGAGAGGGAGAGAGGGGACGTGTCCGTGAGCGGCAAGGAGCACGCCGAGACGGTGCGGCTGTTGTGGGGGCCCCACCCCGGACCCGCCCGCGGGCCCCGGCGCACGCTCGACCTCGGCCGCATCGCGCAGGCCGGGATCGAGGTCGCCGACGCCGAGGGTCTGGACGCCGTGTCCATGCAGCGGGTCGCCGCCCTGCTGGGCGTCACCAAGATGGCGCTCTACCGGTACGTGCCCGGCAAGGCCGAGCTCGTCGCCCTCATGGTGGACGCCTCGCTCGGGCCCGCCCCGGCCCCCGTCGCGGGGGGCTGGCGGGCGCAGCTCGACGACTGGGCGCGGCGGCTGTTCGCGGCCTTCCGGCTGCACCCCTGGGTGCTGGACGTCACCGTCGGGCCCCGCGTCATGGGCCCCGTGGAGCTGTCCTGGATGGAACGGGCCGTGGCCGCACTGGACGGTACGTGCCTCGGGGGAGCCCAACGGATGGACGCCGCGGTCCTGTTGGTCAACCACGCACGCGGCATCGCCGCCCAGAGCCGCGCAGCCGGACCGGAGGGTGCCGAGCCCGAGAAGGAACTCGCGACCGTCCTCGCACAGTTGATGCAGGAACGCGGCGAGGGGTTCCCCGCCCTCGCCGCGGCCTTCGCCTCGGCGGCGGAACCCGGCGGGGGGCGCGACCAGGCCTGGGAGTTCGGGCTGGAGCGGATCCTGGACGGTCTGGCCGTGTGCATCGACGAAGGATGAGCTCGGCAGCCATAGATGCGGTCACAAAATCGGTGGCACCGAGGAGGACGGCCTCGTTAGCGTCGCACCGTGACATACGAGAGCCCGCTCGCCTACCTGCTCGGTCTCGAAGGCCTCGCCCTGCTGCGCTCGTTCACCGGAGAGCGCGACCGTGAGTTCGCCGAGGCGCGCATCGCCGAGATCCGCACGCTGCTCGACGACGCGTCGTTGGCGGACGCGGCCGTGGACGTCGCCCGGGTGAGCACGGTGGACGGCTACCGGGTCTGGTCGCAGACCTACGACGGACCCAACACGGCCTTCGTCATCGACGAGCCGGTGATCGGGGAGATCGTCGACGCGCTGCCGACCGGTAGCGGTACCGCTACCGCCCTGGACGCGGCGTGCGGCACCGGCCGGATCGCGGAGCTGCTGGCCGCGCGCGGCCACCGGGTTCTCGGCGTCGACAGCTCATCGCACATGCTCGCGCAGGCGCGCACGCGGGTGCCGGACGGCGACTTCCGCCTCGGCGACCTGGGCCGGCTGCCGGTGGCCGACGACGCCGTGGACCTGGTCGTCTGCTCCCTGGCGCTGACGCACGCCCCCGATCTGCGGCCGGTGTTCGCGGAGTTCGCCAGGGTGCTGCGCCCGGGCGGACACCTGGTGACCTCCGACGTGCACCCCGAGCGCGTGGCGCGCGGCGCGGTCCCGCCGGTGCGGCTGCCGGACGGGACGCGGGGGCGTGTGGCGAGCCACTGCCACTCGGCCGGGGACTACGTGCGCGCCGCGCTCGCGGCGGGGCTGCAGGTCCGGCGTTGCGAGGAGCCGCCGATGCCGGCGGCACCGCAACGGGTGCGCACCGCCGGACCCGGACCGGTGCCGTGGGAGCTCTGGCCGTGGGGCCTGGCGGACCTGGTGCCGGAGGCGGGGGAAGCGGCTGCTGCCGGCGTACCGGCGGAAATCATCTGGCACTTTCGGCTCGCCGGGTCCTGAGGACCGGCCACCGCGGTGTTGACCCCCTCCGCCCCCACCGTTAACTTCACCGCACGGATGGTCATTTCCGTGCAGCGGAAACCTGGAGGGCAGCGGCATGGGACAGCAGCAGCACACGATCGCGACGACCTTCACCCCGGCCCTCCCCGCCCGTATCGCCGCCTCCCTCGCCCACGTCGACGCCGAGCTCGCCCGCCGCTATCCGGGCGACCCCGGCACCCGGCAGCCCGTCCACACCGTCTACGTCCCCGCCGATGTCTTCGCGGCCGACACCGTCCGTTCCTGGGGTGACCGCGCGCTCGCCGCCCTCGATGAACATGCCGCCGGTGCACGGGGGTTCGGTGCCGTCCTGGGGCTGCCCGACGGCCTCGCCGTCCCGGTCCACGAGCGCGTGCGCGCCAAGTTGCGCCGCGAACCCGTGGAAGACCTCCGGATCGACTTCGAGGACGGGTACGGGCCGCGCCCCGACGCCGAAGAGGACGCGGCCGCCGCCCGCGCCGCGCGCCTCGTGGCCGAGGCGTACGAAAACGGCACGGCCGCCCCGTACATGGGGATCCGCATGAAGTGCCTGGAGGCCCCCGTCCGCGACCGCGGCATCCGCACCCTCGACATCTTCCTCACCGGACTCATGGACGCCGGCGGGCTGCCCGACGGGCTCGTCCTCACCCTGCCCAAGGTCACCTACCCCGAACAGGTGGCCGCCATGGTGCAGTTGGCGGAGGAGTTCGAGAAGGCGCGCGGGCTCGCGGCAGGCCGGATACGGTTCGAGATACAGATCGAGACCACCCAGGCCGTGCTCGGCGCCGACGGGCGCGCCACCGTCGCCCGGCTCATCGAGGCCGGCGGCGGGCGCGTCACCTCCCTCCACTACGGCACCTTCGACTACAGCGCCGCGTGCGGGGTGAGCCCCGCCCACCAGTCCCTCGACCACCCGGTGGCCGACCATGCCAAGGCCGTCATGCAGGTGGCCGCCGCCGGTACCGGGGTGCGGCTGTCGGACGGGTCGACGAACGTGCTGCCCGTCGGGACGACCGAGCGCGTCCACGAGGCCTGGCGGCTCCATCACCGGCTCGTCCGGCGGTCGTTGGCCCGCGCCTACTACCAGGGCTGGGACATGCACCCCGCCCACCTGCCCACGCGCTACGCGGCCGTCTACTCCTTCTACCGCGAGGGCCTGGAGCGGACCGCGGCCCGGCTCGCCGCCTACGTCGCCGAGTCGACGGACGCCGGCGTACTCGACGAGCCCGCCACCGCCCGCGCGCTCAGCGGGCATCTGCTGCGCGGGCTCGACTGCGGGGCGATCGACGAGGCGGAGGTCGCCGTGCCGGCCTGGAAGGACATCGAACGGCTGGCCGGGCGGGCCCGGTGATCTGAGTAGGAGAGCGGATATGCAGCGCCGGTTCCGCCGCCCAGGATGGGCGGCATGACCGAAAGAACCGATCTCGTACGCGCCGGAGAAGGCAGAGGCGCGCTCGTTCTCTCCATCCTCGTGCTGGCGGCGCTCTTCCTGGCGCCCAGCCTGTGGGTGTGGTCGCAGGCCCTCGACTTGGTCCGGCACCCGTCGTCGTTCGACTGGAAGAGCAACCACGACAACCACGTCCGGTTCGCAGCGGTTTCCGCCATCGTCTTCGGCATGCCCTTGACGGGGGCCTTCCTGGGAGGGACCGTCGCGGACGCCCGCGGGAAGCACGGGGGAGTCGGGGCCGCGACCGGGGCGTTCCTGGGGGCGCTGGGGCTGCTGCTCTGCGGCGTGGTGGGGTTCGTCTGGATGCTCGGTGCTCCGCTGGGGCTGTAGTGCGTCAACTGCGGGCTCGTCGTGGCTGGTCGCGCCCACGCGGCGGAGCCGCATGATGAAACAGCTCCGCGCCCCTACGGGGCGCGGAGTTCCCCCGACCCCCGCGCGATCAGCCGTGTCGGCAGCACCACTTGGCGCGGCTCCTCGCCGGCCCCGTCCAGGCGCCGGAAGAGGAGTTCCGCCGCCGTGCTGCCCAGGCGTGCGGCGTCCTGGGCGACGACCGTCACGGCGGGGGAGAGCAGGTCGGCGAGTTCGAGGTCGTCGAAGCCGACCAGGGCGACGGGGCGGGGGTGGCGGGCGAGGACGCGGACGACCGTTGCCGTCACGCGGTTGTTGCCCGTGAAGAGGGCCGTCACCGGGTGCGGGCCCGTGAGCATGCGTTCCGCCTCGGCCGTCACGCGCTCGGGGGTCGTGGGGCCCAGGGAGATCCAGGAGTCGTCCGCCGGCAGGCCCGCGGCGTCGAGCGCGGCGCGGTAGCCGCGCAGTCGCTCGGTCGCGGTGTGGACGGTGGGGCGGTCGCCGATGAAGCCGATGCGGCGGTGGCCGTGGGCGGCGAGGTGGGCGACGCCGTCGCGGGCGCCGCCGAAGTTGTCGGAGAGCACCGCGTCGGCGTCGATCCGGCCCGCCGGGCGGTCGACGAAGACCGTGGCGACGCCCGCCGCCATCTCCGGTTCCAGGTAGCGGTGGTCGTGGCCGGCCGGGATGACGATGAGGCCGTCGACGCGGCGGGCGCACAGGGCGAGGGCGAGTTCGCGCTCGCGGTCGGCGTCCTCGGCGCTGGAGCCGTTGAAGAGCAGGGCGCCGTGGTCGCGGGCGACCTCCTCGACGGCGCGGTTGAGCGGGGCGTAAAAGGGGTCGGCCAGGTCCTCCAGGACCAGGCCGATGGAGGCGGTGCGGCCCTTGCGCAGGATGCGGGCGCTGTCGTTGCGGCGGAAGCCGAGGGCGCCGATCGCCTCCCGGACGCGCCGCTCGGTGTCCGCCGTGACGCCCGGCTCGCCGTTGACCACGCGCGATACGGTCTTCAGGCCCACGCCGGCGCGGGCGGCCACGTCCTTCATCGTCGGACGGGTGCCGTAGCGGGGCTGCTGCGGGGTGCGGGGGGTGGCGGCGCGGTCGGTCACGGGACGGTTCGTCCTCCGGGGCGGGGCGGTGGCGTGTGCTAGAGCATAGAGCCTGGACAACGTTGTCAAGCGCGGGGGAGACTGGCTCTCCCCTCACACTGCCCCGTACCTCGACCAGGAGAGAGCGCCCCCCATGCACGACGCACTGCCCGGCCTCGTCGCCGCCCTCGACATCGGCGGAACCAAGATCGCCGGAGCGCTGGTGGACGGCCGGGGCCGGCTGCTCCTGCGGGCGCAGCGGCCGACCCCCGCGCACGCGGACGGCGCCACGGTGATGGGCGCCGTGGCCGAGGTGCTGGGGGAGCTGCGCCGCTCGGCCGACTGGCCCCGGGTGCGGGCCGCGGGGATCGGCAGCGCGGGGCCCGTGGACGCCTCCATGGGAACCGTCAGCCCGGTCAACGTGCCCGGCTGGCGCGGGTTTCCGTTGGTCGACGAGGTGGCGCGGTGCATCGGCGGACTGCCCGTGGTGCTCGTCGGCGACGGGGTCGCGATGACCGCGGCCGAGCACTGGCAGGGCGCGGCCCGTGGGCGGGACAACGCGCTGTGCATGGTCGTCTCCACCGGTGTGGGCGGCGGACTCGTCCTCGGCGGCCGGCTGCACCCCGGCCCCACCGGCAATGCGGGTCATATCGGGCATATCAGTGTCGACTTGGACGGTGAGCCCTGCGCCTGCGGCGGCCGCGGCTGTGTCGAACGGATCGCCAGCGGGCCCCACATCGCCCGCCGCGCCCTGGAGTCCGGCTGGCGGCCGGGGCCGGACGGCGACGCGAGCGCCGCCGGTGTCGCCGCGGCCGCCCGCGCCGGCGACCCTCTCGCCCTCGCCTCCTTCGCCCGCGCGGCCCGGGCGCTCGCCGCGGGGATCGCGGCCACGGCGACGCTCGTCGAGATCGACGTGGCCGTGATAGGCGGCGGCGTGGCCGGTGCCGGGGACGTCCTCTTCGTCCCCTTGCGGGAGCGGCTGCGCGAGTACGCCACGCTCTCGTTCACGGCGGGCGTCGAGGTCGTCCCCGCCCGGCTCGGCGGCGATGCCGGTCTGGTGGGGGCCGCGGCCGCAGCCGCGGAGGCGCTGGGGCTGTGGGCAACTGCCGCGCCCTGAGCGCATGGTGTTGACCGTGCACCCATGCCGCTCGTACACCTTTCCGTGGCAAGGTGTACCGGGCAGTACACAGGGGGCTACGGAAAAGGGGGAACCGTGATCGTCTGGCTGAACGGCGCGTTCGGTGCGGGGAAGACCAGCACGGCCCAGCAGCTGACCGGACTCATCCCCGGCAGCACCCTCTACGACCCCGAAGTGACCGGCGGGGCGCTGCGCCACCTGCTGCCGGCGCCGCGCATGGCCGAGGTGGCCGACTTCCAGGACCTGCCGGTCTGGCGCCGGATGGTGGTGGACACGGCGGCGGCGCTGCTCGCGGAGCTGGGCGGCGTGCTCGTCGTCCCCATGACGCTGCTGCGGCAGGAGTACCGGGACGAGATCTTCGGGGGGCTGGCCTCCCGGCGGATCCGGGTACGGCATGTGCTGCTGATACCGGAGGAAACGATCCTGCGTTCGCGGATCGAGGGGCGGGCGGAGTTCGCGTACGACCCCGTGCGGAGCGAGGCCGTCCGGCAGTGGGCGCGGGAGCATCTCGTCCCCTACCGCGAGGCGTTGGGGTCCTGGCTGAAGGACGACGCCTTCGCCGTCGACAACAGCCGGCTCACGCCGCGCGAGACGGCCGAGTGCGTCGCGGAGGCGGTGCGCAGCGGGGCCGCCGGGCCGTGCGAGATCGTGCAGACGCCGGAGCCGACGGCCGAGACGCTGGCCGCGGGGGTGCTGCTGTTCGACGAGGACGACCGGGTGCTGCTGGTGGACCCCACGTACAAGCCGGGCTGGGAGTTCCCGGGCGGGGTCGTGGAGCCGGGGGAGCCGCCCGCGCGGGCCGGAATGCGGGAGGTGGCGGAGGAGATCGGGATCGAACTCGCCGCCGTGCCCCGGCTGTTGGTCGTCGACTGGGAGCCGCCGGCGCCGCCGGGGTACGGGGGCCTGCGCTTCCTCTTCGACGGCGGACGGCTCACCGGGGCCGATGCACGGCGGCTGCTGCTGCCGGGGTCGGAGCTGCGGGGGTGGCGGTTCGTGACGGAGGACGAGGCGATGTCCATGCTGCCGCCGGTGCGGCTGAGCCGCTTGCGGTGGGCCCTGCGGGCGCGGGAGCGGGGGAGGGCGCTGAACCTGGAGGCGGGAGTTCCGGTGGGGTGAGGGCGAAGGGGGCGGGCCGGTATGCCGGATCGTCCGCGTCCATTCGCTTCTCTTGCCCTGTCTCTTGTATTCGCTTCTCTTGGAAGGGGCCGGGCGGAGGGCCGAACCGCCCGCCCGCTCCCTACAGGACCGCTGCACAGCGGAGCGGATACCGATACACGGCGGCCCGGATTCCGATGCGTTCCCCGGGCACTCTTCGATGTGCACCCTTCGGCGCCCCAAGAGGTAGCGCGAAGAGCGCGGAGGGCGGTCCTGCCGCCGAAGCGGTCCACACAGATCGAGGAGCACACCGTGAACACCTCCGACACCACAGCCCCTGTTCGGGCGCGCTTGCGTGCCATTGCCTCCCGCGCGCAGACCGGTGTGTTCCGCGCGCTCCGGGCCGTCGGCGCAGTCGCCGTCATCGCGTCCGTGCTGTTGATCGTCGGCGCCTTCGCCGCGGACCCGAAGGCGGGCGAATCGTGGCAGCCCGCCGGTGTGCTCGGCGCGATCGGGCTGTGCCTCGGCGCGACGATGGTGGCCGTCGCCATGCCGGCCCGTTCCGCAACGGCGAAGCCGGGGCGCCGATGAGCCCGTGGGGCCCTCACCGCAGGCCCGGCTCCGGGCGTGCCGTGCCCGTCCGCCCCCTCCTCCGCCGAACCGCCGAACTCCCCGGACGGGCCTGGGTCGCAGCCTGCCGGCTCGGCGACGCCGCTCTCGCCGGCGTGCACCGCATCGGGGCGACAGCCGTGCTGCCCTGGCCCCATGAGGGCCAGGCGAGCGTGGAGATAGCCGGGGTCGGAAGCCTCGGCACGGTCGGCGAGCAGACACCGGTGCCGATCGCGAGCCTCACCAAGGTGATGACCGCCTACGTGGTTCTGCAGGAGCATCCGCTGAGCCCTCGGGACACCGGGCCCATGGTCCGTGTCGACCGGATCGCCGCCCGGGAGTCGGGCTCGCCGATCGAGTCGGTCGTGCCCGTCGTGGAGGGGCAGCAGCTCCCCCTCCGGCAGCTGCTCGAGTTCATGCTGATCCCGTCGGGCAACAACATCGCCAGGCTCCTCGCCCGCTGGACCGCCGGTTCCGAGGCGGCCTTCGTGCGCCGGATGAACGATGCTGCCGCTGCCCTCGGCATGACCCGGACGACCTTCACCGGCTCCTGCGGTATGGACATCGGGAACACCAGCACGGCCGTCGACCTGCTCGCCCTGGCCCGCACGGTCATGCAGGACGACGTGTTCCGGGCCGTCGTCGGCACCCCGTCCGTCTCCCTCCCCGCGGGCCGGGGCGAGGGCCGCACCACCAACCGACTCCTCGGCCAGTACGGAGTCGTCGGGTTGAAGACCGGCACCAGTACCCCGGCGGGCGGCAACGTGCTGTGGGCCGCGTACGCCGATGTGTTCGGCGCCCGGCGGCTGGTGCTGGGCGCCGTCCTGGCGCAGCGCAGGGGGCGGTCCCCGGTGCGGGCGAGAGCGGCGGTCTGGGCCCACAGCCGACGCCTGGTCAAGGCCGTTCACCGGGCGTCGTTGGACGACTGCGGGGTGACCGCAAGCGGGAGGCCGGAAACCCGGATGCCCGGTGCGGGGCGGAAGCGCCGCCCGCACCGGGCACCGGACGTGGATCAGGCCTTGCTGCGCGCGTAGTTGACCAGGAACAGCGCCTCCGTCAGCGACAGCCGCTCCAGCTCCTCCGGCGACACGCTCTCGTTCACCGCGTGGATCTGGGCCTCCGGCTCGCTCAGGCCGATCAGGAGGATCTCCGTCTGCGGGTAGAGCGAGGCCAGCGTGTTGCACAGGGGGATGGAGCCGCCCATGCCGGCGGTCTGCATCTCCTCGCCGGGGTACGCCACCTGCATCGCCTCGGCCATCGAGGCGTACGCGGGGCTCTGCGTGTCGGCCTGGAAGGGCTGGCCCTGGCCGACCTGGTCCACCGTGACGCGGGCGTCCCACGGGGCCGCCGACTCCAGGTGGGCGGCGAGCAGCTTCGTCGCCTCGGCCGCGTCCATGCCCGGGGGCACGCGCAGGCTGATCAGGGCGCGGGCGCCCGCGTGGACGGACGGGGTGGCGCCGACGACCGGCGGGCAGTCGATGCCGAGCACCGTGACCGCGGGACGGGCCCACAGACGGTCGGCCACCGTGCCGGAGCCGATCAGGGAGACGCCGTCCAGGACCTTCGCGTCCTTGCGGAAGTCCTCCTCCGGGTACTGCAGGCCCTCCCAGACACCCTCCGCCTCCAGGCCGTTGACGGTCGTCGAACCGTCCTGCGCGCGCAGCGAGTCGAGGATGCGGATCAGGGCGGCCAGCGCGTCCGGCGCGGCGCCGCCGAACATGCCGGAGTGCAGGTTGCCCTCCAGCGTGTCCACCTGGACCCGCAGGAGCGTCATGCCGCGCAACGTCGCCGTCACGGTCGGCAGGCCGAGCCGGAAGTTGCCGGCGTCGCCGATGACGATGGTGTCGGCGGTCAGCAGCTCGGGGTGCGCCTCGGCGTACCGCTCCAGGCCGCCGGTGCCCTGCTCCTCGGAGCCCTCGACGATCATCTTGACGTTGACCGGGATGCCGCCGTGCTCCTTGAGCGCCCGCAGCGCGGTCAGGTGCATGATGAAGCCGCCCTTGCAGTCGGCGGCGCCGCGCCCGTACCAGCGGCCGTCGCGCTCGGTCAGCTCGAAGGGCGGGGAGATCCAGGCGGCCTCGTCCAGCGGCGGCTGCACGTCGTAGTGCGCGTAGAGCAGCACTGTGGGAGCGCCGGCCGGGCCGGGCAGGATGCCGTAGACGGACTGGGTGCCGTCGGGGGTGTCCAGCAGGGCGACGTCCTCGAAGCCCTCGGTGCGCAGGGCGCCGGCCACCCAGGCCGCGGCCGCCTCGCACTCGCTCTTGGGGAACTGGGCCTCGTCCGCGACCGACTTGAAGGCGACCAGCTCGGCCAGCTCGGCCTTGGCGCGCGGCTGCAGCGAGGCGACGGTCGTCGCGAGTGCGGCCGGGGCCGGCTGGTGGGTCGAGGACGTGTCCATGGACGCTCCTTGTGGGCGCGGTGTCGTATCCGTGGTTACGGGCGATCGTGACTGACTGTCTGTGTCCTCGATCCTCGCACGACCGCTCCGGACGTTCCCGCGGCGGGTGTCCGGGCCGGTGGGCCGTAGGATGCGGACGGTAGTCGTAGCCGGTGGTCGATGGGGAGCAGAACGCGGTGAGCAGCGACAGCACAGCCCGGGAAGAGGGCCGGGACGTGCCCGGTACGCCCGGTACGGAGCCGGTGTGGGACGTCGTGGTGGTGGGCGGAGGCCCCGCCGGGGCCTCGGCCGCGCATGCCGCGGCCGCTGCGGGCCGCCGGGTGCTGCTGCTGGAGAAGTCCGAGCTGCCGCGCTACAAGACCTGCGGCGGTGGCATCATCGGCCCCTCGCGGGACGCCCTGCCGCCCGGCTTCCGGCTGCCGCTGCGGGACCGCATCCACGCCGTGACCTTCTCGCACAACGGCAGGATGGTCCGCACCCGCCGCTCCCGGCGGATGCTCTTCGGGCTCATCAACCGGCCGGAGTTCGACGCCGGCCTGGTGGACGCGGCCCGGGCCGCGGGCGCCGAGGTGCGCACCGGGGTGACCGTCACCCGCGTCGAGCAGCACGGCCCGTCCGTGCCCGACCGCCGCACGGCGGCCCTCGTCCTCGGCGACGGCCGCACCCTGCTCGCCCGTGCCGTGGTCGGCGCGGACGGCAGCGCGGGCCGGATAGGGGCGCACGTCGGCGTGAAACTCGCCCAGGTCGACCTCGGCCTGGAGGCGGAGATCCCGGTGCCGGCCTCCGTCGCCGAGGACTGGGCCGGCCGGGTGCTGATCGACTGGGGCCCGATTCCCGGCAGTTACGGCTGGGTGTTCCCCAAGGGCGACACCCTCACCGTCGGCGTGATCTCGGCCCGCGGCGAGGGCACCGCCACCAAGCGCTACCTGGACGACTTCATCGGCCGCCTGGGCCTCGCGGGCTTCGAACCGAGCATCTCCTCCGGCCACCTGACCCGCTGCCGCTCCGAGGACTCCCCGCTCTCCCGCGGCCGCGTCATCGTCTGCGGCGACGCGGCCGGCCTGCTGGAGCCGTGGACCCGCGAGGGCATCTCCTTCGCCCTGCGCTCCGGCCGCCTGGCGGGCGAGTGGGCCGTACGGATCGCCGAGGCACAGGACGCCGTCGACGCGCGCCGGCAGGCGCTCAACTACGCCTTCGCCATCAAGGCCGGGCTCGGCGTGGAAATGGGCGTCGGACGCCGCCTGCTGGCATTCTTCGAGCGCCGGCCCGGGGTCTTCCATGCCGCGCTCACCGGATTCCCGCCCGCGTGGCGGGCGTTCGCGCACATCGTGCGGGGGACGACGTCGCTGGCCGAGATCGTGCGGACGCATCCGCTGGCGCGGCGGGTGTTGTCGGGGATGGACCGGGGCCGTTAGGCCTCCGGCCCGGTTGGTGGCGCGGTTTCGTTCGGCCGCCGGTTCGTTGCGGCTTGGCCGCGCCCATGCGGCCGAGCCGCCTGAGGCGGGGTGCCGAGGCCCGTCGGTGCCGGAGCGTGCGTCGTTCCGCTGACGACGGGCGAGTGGTCGACCCGCCCGGGATCGGCGGGCGTGGCTCTCGTGGGCGTTCCGTGGGCGGATCGGCACATCGCCACTCGAACGTGTGGTTGGCAATCGTTTGTCGGGCGGGGCCCGTGTGCCTCTTCATAACGTCGGCCCATGGTTACTTCGCACCATGAAGCCTCACACCGGATCTTTCAGGACCGTCCGAAGCTGCTCGCGCCCGTGTTCAGGATCCTGGGCCTGCCACCTCCCGAGAAAGCGACGGTCGAGGTGCTGACCGCGGATACGACGGAGATCCGTCCGTTGGAGCGGCGGGTGGACAGCGTGCTGCGCATCGATCCGTCGGAGGGCGAGGGCTTCGTGCTCGCCATCGAGGCGCAGGGGCGTCGGGATCCGGACAAGGAGGCGAGCTGGGCGTATTACTTGGCCTATTTGACGGCGAAGTACGAGCGCCCGGCTCTCCTGCTGGTGGTGTGCCACGACAAGGCGACCGCCGACTGGGCGGCCGGGCCGTTCCGGCTCGGCCCGGGCTACTGGGCTGCTCTGTCGGTTCATCCGCTGGTGGTGGGGCCGGGGAACGTCCCGGTGATCACCGACCCGGGGGAGGCTGCCGAGGACCTCACTTGGGCGGCGTTCGCCGCCATGACACATAGCCGTGGCCGGAATGCTGCGGCAATACTGGAGGCGCTGGCCTGTGCCCTGCGCACAGCCGACCCTGTGTCCTACACGTACTACTCGGAACTGTTGGAAGTCGGCCTGGCGGACGACCAGGCAAGAGCAATCTGGAGGGACCTGATGGGTGTGGGCTCTTTCTTCCCCGGGCGTGGCACGCTCGTCGAGGAGAAGTACTTGGAGGGCAAGGCCGACGGAGTCGCCGAGGGCATCGCCGAAGGGCTCGCGGAGGGCAAGGCCGAGGAGCGTGCACGGTTGGTGCTGCGCGTGCTGGAGAAGAGGGGGATCTCCGTGCCGGATGCGGTGCGGGAACGCCTCACCGACTGCTCCGACCTGGACGTCCTGGATCGGTGGTTCGACCAGGCGTTCATCGTCTCCACGGCCGAGGGGCTCTTCGCCGAGGGCGGCTGCTGAGGTCATGCCGACATCTTCACCCGCCCGTGCGACGTCGACGCGCAAGGCCGCTCCTTCGATGTCTGTGACGGAGCGGGCCGGCTGAGGGCGGCCGGGCAGGAGCCCTCGCAGGTCACCGTGCCGACGAGTTCCACCGCCCACCGCTTTGCCGCTGGTCACCGCATCCGCATCGTGCGGACGCATCCGTTGGCGCGGCGGGTGTTGTCGGAGGCGGATCGGGGCCGCTGGGCCCCGGCCCGGTCGGGGGTGCGGTTTTCGTTCGGCCGTCGGCTCGTTGGGGCTGGTCGCGCCCATGCGGCTGATCCGCCTGATGCAGCTACCCCGCACCCCTGATGGGGCGCGGTTGTCCGGCAAGTCCAGGTCGGTCAGACCGACGAGGTGATCTCCTTCGAGCCGTAGAGCACTGCGGCCTCCCCGGTGGTCAGAGCCCAGTAACGGTCGCCGAACGACCAGTGCCACCACTCGGTGGGGTAGTTCACCAGGCCCGCAGCGGTGAGCACGGAGCCCAGCAGCTTCCGGTTGGCGCGGGCTTCCGTGCTGATGTTGACGGCGTGGGTGTAGCAGGCGCCCTCGCTCTCCTCGGGGTCCGCATTCATCCGGGTCCCCAGGTCCAGCTCGCGCCCCTCCCCGTCGGCCAGGGTGAGGTCGACCGCCGCACCGGCACTGTGCGGAGCGATGTCGGGCGGCGATACGTAGCGGCTCGCCGCCGAGTTGACCTGCTCAGCCGACCAGTTGGGGTGGATGGCTGTCAACTGGTCGGCGTACTCCTCGAAGTACGCACGCTGAAGCGAGGGAGGCCGATACCCCTCGACGAACAGCAGCCGCAAGCCCTGCGGGAGCAGTGCCTGGGCCTTCAGCAGCCGTTCCAGCACACCTTCCCGCAAGTACGCGAAGACATCTGCCGGGTCCTGCTTGCGTAGATCGACCAGCAACCGGCGATCGCGGCGGACATCTACAAGACGTTCACCACACTCCGCAACGGGAATCGCAGCGACCTTCGGATCCGACATCAAGATGATCTCGCTCATGAAGCGATCATCTCGCAGGCGAGACCCGGCGAACCTCCGGGGCACAGCAATGAATGATCTACGACAGCGGTCCCGGATGGCCTTGACGCCGAGGCTGCCGGCGTCAGCGTCCGGTCAAGCCTGGTAGGGGTTCGCCTGCGTTCATCGGAACTCCAGAAGGTTCTTGCGCGTTGTTCCCGGAATATGAGGAAAAAGCAGCGAGCTACGGCAGTGTCCGGAACTGGCGTGAACGCCGGTGGTGGTGAGCGGACGAAGGTCGGCCTCTGGGTACCCGGCACAGTGAATCTCGCCCTCGGTATACCGGCGCTGGTTCCGCTCTCCTGCGCATGGTGGCTGGTGACCGAGTATCTGCCGATGGATTGTCACAGCACCGAAGAGGCGGCGCGGGGCGGGATCACCAACTGCAACTTCCACACCCTCGATCACGCAGGTCCCATGATGTTCCTGCTGACCGTGTCAGGGCTCCTCATGGTGATGCTGATCCTCGGGGTGAACGTGCTGGGGCCCCTACGGCGCGGTGACCGGCCGGGACAGTGGCTCTCCACGACCGTACTGATTGCGGCACCGTTCACGTTGCTTCTGGCACTGGCCTGAGCCGGACAAGGCATAAGCTGTATTGCCTTTAGATGTCACTCCTCGTCGAGACGCGAGAGAGCCTGGCGCACCTGATCACTGAACTACGCGTTCGCCATCAAGGCCGGGCTCGGCGTGGAAATGGGCGTCGGGCGCCGCCTGTTGGCGCTCTTCGAGCGTCGGCCCGGGGTCGCTTACGCCCCTGTTCTCGCCGTCGCCTCGCTCGTCTCCCCATGGAGATATCCAGCTGCATCATGCAGCAGCACATCGGTGGCGACGCGCTTGCGGGCCTGTTTGGCATTTCCCTCTGCCAGGTACGCCTTCCATGCAGCAGGGTCTGACGGCGTCGGTTTCATGCCGGAGTGCCTTCGCCGTGAGGCGGCATGAGATCGGCGAGTAGCAGTGACCGTGTGCGTGTGAAGTCGTCCAGACGCGCCAGAAAGTCCCTCACGGGCAGGTGGGATCGGTGTTCCACCAGCCGACGCCTCAGGTCCGCCACGTGGTTGGCGACTCGTACCGAGCACAGCGATGGATCGGTGGTCAGCAGGTCTCGACCGAACTGTACGACAGCGTCCATGTCAGCTCGGTAGGCATGGATGGTCACCAAAGTGATACGGTTCAACGCGAGGGAACGCGCGCGCCCTTTCTCACACAACTGGATTGCCTGTTCTGCATGTTCCAAGGCGTCGTCGTACTTCCCTATGTCCCGCATGGCAAGGGCGGCTTCACTTGCCAGAGACGCCGTGACAAAAGGGCTCGCCCAAGGGTGTGCAGTGGTCGGCTGCTTGTCCAGTTCCTGGTGTGCCCGATCCAAAGCACGTGAGGCAGTGACTGGTTGGGCGGCTGCGGCAGCAGCTCTCGCCTTCATGACGTGAAGCCTTGCGGTGAGCGAAGGAACAGCGGGGCCTCGGTCGACAGTGTCGATGCCTGCGTTCGCCCAGTGCGCGGCGCCGGCCGGATCGCCTGTCTGGAGGGCCAGGTGACTACTGCTGGCTGCGATATTGGCGGATAGCAATGAGTCTCCGGACGCCTGTGCCAGAGTCAGCGCGCGGGCGAAGTGTCTGTCGGCGAGTTCGTCACAGCCCGAGCCGTGAGCCATCCAGCCGGCCATTTCCGCGAAAGCCCCTGCCGCCGCGAAGACTTGGGGTTTGCTGTCGGCGTCGACCAGGCGACGGGCAATCGTGTTGCTCATGTGGCGTACGACGGCTGCGTACAGACGCCCTCCGCCGGTTGCCCTGTCCGCGTCACGGAAGGTGGTCATGGCTGCGAAGTCGTCATCGTCGGCCGGCCGCGGTGGCGTTGTGCCTCTGACCGTGCGGACTTGCGGCTCCCATGGCCGGGTTGACAGCCCGAGCATGTGCCCGGGGACGCGAAATCCGTCGGCGATCTGCTCGAAGATCGCCAGCTTCTCCACCCGCCTCCTTCCGTTCATGTAGTCGTAGAGCCGGCCTTGCGTGATCCCTGCGAGTTCGGCGATGAGACGGGTGCTGAAGCCGCGGTGATTGAGCAAGCGGAATGCCGTGCCCATATCCCGGGTGGCACACGCTTGCCTGAACTGTTCGTCGTCAAGTAGCCCAGCGGCGACGTGCTCACGGGGTGCCGACTGCTTCATCCCATCCCTCCTCCCCGGCTCAGGGCGACAGTACTGCCACGGCACGTCCGACTCCATCCTGGCGTCACCTCAGGGGGTCACCTGTGCTCCGGTCGTGGTCGTCCACTGGAGCAACAGCGCTGGCCTTGCCACGTGGCTTGCGCGGCACGGTCGTGATGAGGGGGAACGGGATGGCCGGTCGGCCGGCGTCGATGACGTACCGAGTGGGTTCTTGGGTGGTGGACAAGGGACGGGGCAAGGTCGGTCGGCTCATGGGACATGAAGGGCCGTACATCCAGCTGCGCCCGCCCGGCGGTGGCTGTGAATGGGATGCACGGCCAGAGATGTTGCGGCTGGCGACCGTCGAGGAGCGGACACAAGCAGGCGTCAAGGACGATCAGTGTCAGGCCGGTGGGCCTGGCGCCGCAGCGAACCGGGCGTCTGCGTCCCCGGATGGACAGGAGCGGCAATGACACGGGTGTGGTCGCAACGAGTGAAGCCCCGGGGACGTGATCGTCGCAGAGGGCGCGGAACGGGAAGTGAAGGGCGTCCGCCAGGACTGGCGTTCGGGGACCATGGCGGTTGTGCTCACGTTCGAGGACGGCTCTTCCCTGCGGCTGGGCCCCGCGGATTCGGCCTGTCTGAGCGATGGCGTGCGACGTCCCGGACGGGACACCGGACGGTGACGCCGGTCCGGAAGGGATCAACCGTGGCCCGGAGCCGGAGGCGTCTGGGCGGCGTTGCACCTCTGCCGGAAGCGGATCTGACGAACGGCATCAGTCGTCACGGCGCCCCCGGCAGCCGCTCAGAACAGGGCTTCGGGACCGTCCGTCGTCCCGGAGGACGGGGACCTGACGTCCACCGTTGTCGGCGCCCCCGGCGCCGCCGCGGTGAGGGTCCAGCCTGCCAACTGGCGGGCGTCCAGCAGCAGGAACCGTCCGTCCGCGGTGTCCAGATAGACGTCCGGGCCGGCCACCGCGGCCACTCGCCCCGCCACCGTGCGGCCGGGCGCGAGCGCCACGACGCCCGGGTCCCGGCGCAGCCGGTCCAGGTGGAACGTGGTGTCGTGGTGCACCGGGGTGAACTCCCGTACCGCGAGGGACTCCGGGAGACCGGGCAGGCGGCACGCGCGGGTGTGCAGGTCCGCCAGTTCGGCCGCACGTGCGGTCTGCGGCGGCACGGGGTGGCGGGCGACGCGCTTGGCCGCGTACGGGAAGCGGTCCGGGACGGCGAGGGCCCCGCCGAGGACCGACTCCGCGCGGCGGGCGGCCATCAGCGGGCCGCGGCCGAGCAACGCGTAGGAGAGCGCGGCCTGTTCGAGGAGCCGGGCTCCCTCGCGTTCGGCCGCCGTGATGCCGACCTTGATCAGGCCCGGGGCGAACCAGGCGAGGTAGACGTCGTACGGGCGGGGGTCGTCGGCGGCCGTGTCGGCGGCGACGGAGTGCGAACGGTCCAGGCGCGCGCACTCGGGGCACTGCGCGGAGACGGCGCCCGGCGGGACGAGCGCCTCCGTGGGGCACGGCGTGTGGCGGCCCGCGCGGCGCACGCCCGTGCAGTGGCGGGCGGGGCCGGTGGTGAAGGCGAGGGGCCGGTCCGGCGGGAGGGGGGAGCGGCGGTCGCCGTGGGCCGGGTGGTGCCAGGTGAGGGCGGGGCCCTCGGCCGGGGACCAACGGAGGCCGGTGCAGCGCCAGTCGGTGTGCATGGGGTGCATTCTCCCGGTCCCGTCTACTGGACCACCCGCCGGGCCGCGTACGCCATCACCGCCGCCGTCGCGGCCAGCGCCGCGACCGTCGTCAACGCGACCGGCAGGGTGTACGCCTCCGCCAGGAAGCCGATCGCCGGCGGGCCCAGCAGCATGCCGCCGTAGCCGAACGTCGAGGCCGCGGCCACACCGCTCGGGCCCGCCAGCTCCCCGGCGCGGCCCACCGCGACCGGGAAGACGTTGGCCAGGCCCAGGCCCGTCACCGCGAAGCCGGCCAGCGCGGCCCACACCGTGGGGGCCAGCGCGCCCAGCAGCATCCCCGCCGCCGCCGTCGCCCCGCCGACGACCAGTACGCGCGTCTGGCCGAGCCGTGCGAGCAGCGTGCTGCCCGCGAGCCGGCCGATGGTCATGGCCAGTGCGAAGACCGAGTAGCCCACGGCCGCGACGCCCGCGGGGGCGGCGAGGTCCTGCTGCAGGTGCAGGGCGCTCCAGTCCGCGAGGGCGCCCTCCCCGTACGCGGTGCACAGGGCGATCAGCCCGAAGACGGCGACCACCCGCCCGGCGGGGCGGGAGGCCCGGGCGGCGGCCGCCGCGGGCCGTTCCCGCTCCGGCAGTGTGTGCGCGAGCAGCCCACGGCCCGCCGCGGCGCTGACGGCCAGCCCGAGCGCGGTCAGGAGCAGCAGGTGCGCCGTTGCCGGCAACTGCCCGGCGACCAGGCCGCCGAGTCCCGCCCCGAGCATGCCGCCGACGCTGAACGCGGCGTGGAAGCTCGGCATCACGGGCCTGCGCAGAGCGGCGACGAGGTCGACGGCCGCGCTGTTCATGGCGACGTTGAGCCCGCCGTAGGCGGCGCCGAAGACCAGCAGCACCAGGCCGAGGGCGAGCGCCGAACCGGCCAGCGGCGGCAGGGCGATGCCCAGCGACATCAGGACCGCCGAGGCGACCGTCACCCGGTGGCTGCCGTAGCGCCGGCACAGCCGTCCCGTGATCATCATGGTGGCGACCGCGCCCGCCGACACGCCGAGCAGGGCCAGCCCGAGGGCTCCGGCGGAGGCCCCGGTGCGTTCCTTGATCGCGGGGATGCGGACCACCCAGCCGGCGAAGAGGAAGCCGTCGAGGGCGAAGAAGAGGGTCAGTCGGGCGCGGAGGATACGGAGTGCCGATTCGTCCGGGGCCCGGTGAGCCCCAGGAAAAATGGCCGTCCGTATTTTGTTCAGCGTCGGCACAAAGTCAGAATAGGGGTGTGACCCAGACTCGGACAACACGTTTGGAGCGGGGCCGCGGCGCCCTCGGCCCCGCCCTGGAGCTCGTGCACACCGGTCGCGCCCCCACGCGCGCCGTCCTCACCGCCGAACTCGGTGTGACCCGGGCGACGGCCGGGGCCGTGGCGGCCGAGCTGGAGGCGCTCGGCCTGATCCAGGTCGACGCCCGCCCGGCGGCGGCCGCGGGCTCCCAGGGCCGCCCGTCGCACCGCCTGTCCGTCGCGCCGAACGGCCCCGTCGTCCTCGCCGCGCAGATCCACGCGGACGGCTTCCGTGCCTCGCTCGTCGGGCTCGGCGGCCGGACGGTCGCCACGGCACCGGGCTGCATGACGGTCCCCGCCGACCCCTCCCACATCATCGACGCCGTCGTGGCCGCCGGCGCCGGGCTGCTGCGCGAGACCGGGCGCCGCTGCCTGGGCGCGGGGCTCGCCGTGCCCTCGGCCGTCGCCGAGCCGGAGGGCACGGCCCTCAACCCGCTGCACCTCTCCTGGCCCGCGGGCGCGCCCGTGCGCGAGCTGTTCACCGAGGCCCTCGCCAAGTCCGGGGTCACCGGGCCCGGCGGCGTCCCGTTCGCCGGGGTCGCGGGCAACGACGTCAACCTCGCCGCCCTCGCCGAGTACCGGCACGGCGCGGGCCGGGGCGCCCGGCACCTGCTGTGCGTGGCCACGGGGCACCGCGGCGTGGGCGGTGCGCTCGTGCTCGACGGCCGTCTGCACAGCGGCAGTTCGGGCCTCGCCCTGGAGGTCGGCCACCTCACCGTCAGCCCCGCGGGCCTGCCGTGTCACTGCGGCAGCCGCGGCTGCCTCGACGTCGAGGCCGACCCGCTGGCCTTCGTCACCGCGGCGGGCCGGGAGCCGGGTCCCGCGGTGTCGCTGCTGCAGCAGTCCCGGGACCTCATCCGCACCGAGTACGCGGACCCGGCCGTGCGGGCCGCGGCCGCACTGCTCATCGACCGGCTCGGGCTCGGGCTCGCGGGCCTGGTCAACATCCTCAACCCGGACCGGGTGCTGCTGGGCGGCCTGCATCGCGAGCTGCTGGAGGCCGACCCCGAGCGGCTGCGGGCCGTCGTGGCCGACCGCAGCCTGTGGGGGCGGAGCGGGAGCGTGCCGATTCTCGCGTGCACGCTCGATCACGGCAGTCTGATCGGGGCGGCCGAGGCGGCGTGGCAGCCGGTGCTGGACGATCCGTTGGGGGTGCTGGGGTAGCCCCCCGGGTGCGGGTGCGTTGGGGTTGCTCGCGCCCACGCGGCGGAGCCGTAAATGGAGACAGTCCCGCGCCCCTCACAGGGCGCACGGCCTCAGCCCAGGGCCGCAGCCGTCTCCAGCGGCGGGGCAGCATCCACCGGGCAGAGAGCGGCAGTCGGCACCGCCAGCGTGAACCACACGACCTTCCCGCCGTCCTGGCGCTCCCGTACGCCCCAGCTCTCGCTCATCGCCGCCACCAGGGCCAGTCCGCGGCCGTGCGTCGTCAATCCGTCCGTGTCCGCGACCTTGATGCACGGCAGCCGCGGATCGTGGTCGCGCACGGAGACCGTGAGCCGCTCCGGCACCAGGTCCATGTCGACCGTGCAGCGCTTGTCCGGCTGCGCGTGCAGGTGGACGTTGGTCAGCAGCTCGGTGACCCCGAGCGCCGCGGAATCGATGAGCGGATCGAGATGCCAGTAGCGAAGTTGCGCAGATACGATTCTGCGCACCTGGCGGATCCGCGGGGGGAGAGCCTGGAGTTCAACGGTGCAGTGCTTGTTCACTCGGCTGATCACGGCTGCGACTCCCTGAAGAAGTAGGGCTAGCCTGATGCAGATGTGCGCTGTCGATACGGGCTGTCGATATGCGCAGGACTCTCGGTGATACCGGTACGCAACAAGCGTCGGTGCTCATGGCCGAGTGCGCAACTCGTGCGCCCGTCAGGTGCCCTCGTGCGCCGCCCTCACCGCCGCCAGGAAACGGTCGACCGCGGCGTCCGCCGCATCGCCGGGATCGACCTCGCGCCGGCCCAGCGTCAGCACGTACCGGGTGCCGTTGACGGTCGCCCGGGCCCGGGCCCGGTCCCGGGCGGCGAACCACGGCTTGCTCGCCTGGACCGAGACCACCGGTGCACTGTCGATCTCCCGGCCGTAGCTGGTGAGCAGCTCCAGCCTGCCGTCGTGGATCTTCACCTGGCCGGCCCGGGTGAGCGACCTGCGGGCGCGCTCGATCCCTACCCCCGTCGCAGTGAACTCCGGTTCCGCCACGGCACACCGCCTCTCCCGCCGGAAGGTCCTCCGTGCGCAGTCTGCCCGTGCGGAGGCCAGGGCACCAGTACCCCTTTATGTTGGGTCCCGGGGGCCGTCGTGAGGAGCCGGCCGTGAACAGCACACAGCAGTCCGGGGGCCCGCTGCCCACCGTCGACGTGGACCGCAGCGACCCGGCGTACCGCGCCTGGCTCAAGGACGCCGTCCGCAAGGTGCAGGCCGACGCCAACCGCTCGGCCGACACGCACCTGTTGCGCTTCCCGCTCCCCGAGGAGTGGGGCGTCGACCTCTACCTCAAGGACGAATCCACCCATCCCACCGGAAGCCTGAAGCACCGCCTCGCCCGTTCGCTGTTCCTCTACGGGCTGTGCAACGGCTGGATCCGCCCCGAGTCGCCCGTCATCGAGGCCTCCAGCGGCTCCACCGCCGTCTCCGAGGCGTACTTCGCCCAGCTGATCGGCGTGCCCTTCGTTGCCGTCATGCCGCGGACGACCAGCCGCGAGAAGTGCCGGCTCATCGAATTCCGCGGCGGGAGCTGCCACTTCGTGGACGACCCCCGTGCGATGTACACCGAGGCCGCAGCCCTCGCCGAGCGGACCGGCGGCCACTACATCGACCAGTTCACCTACGCCGAACGGGCCACCGACTGGCGGGGCAACAACAACATCGCCGAATCCGTCTACAGCCAGCTGCGCAACGAGCGTTTCCCGGAGCCGGTCTGGGTCGTCGCCACCGCCGGCACCGGGGGCACGTCCGCGACGCTCGGGCGGTACGTGCGCTACATGCAGTACGACACCCGCATCTGCGTGGCCGACCCCGAGAACTCCTGCTTCTTCGACGGCTGGCGCGACCACGACCCGGGCGCGAGCAGCGAACGCGGCTCGCGCATCGAGGGCATCGGGCGGCCCCGCATGGAGCCCAGCTTCCTGCCGGGCGCGATCGACCGCATGATGAAGGTCCCGGACGCCGCGAGCGTCGCGGCCGTGCGCGCCCTGGAACAGGTCATCGGGCGCAAGGCGGGCGGCTCGACGGGCACCGGGCTGTGGAGCGCCCTCAAGATCGTGGCCGAGATGGCCGGCGAGGGGCAGCGCGGCAGCATCGTCACCCTCATCTGCGACCCCGGCGAGCGCTACCTCGACAAGTACTACTCCGACGCCTGGCTCGACCGACAGGGCCTGGACATCGCGCCGTACGCCCTGGCCATCAACACCTTCCTGGCGACCGGCCGCTGGCCCTAGGGCGTGTCCGATGGGTCAGCACAGGCCCTGCGACGCTCCCCCAGCTACCGCTGGGGGTGCCCCCAGGCACGGCACCTCGCCGCGTTGTCGCATCACCCGAGTACGCCCAGTACGCGGACGATGCTCCGCCTTGCGATGCTCCCCCAGCTACCTCCCCCAGCTACCTCCCCCAGCTACCTCCCCCAGGAGGTGCCCCCAGCACCGGACGCCGCGGGGCCCGCACCGACCCATCGGACAGGCCCTAGCAGGTGTCACCCCGCCGCGAGCCGACGGTCCAGTGCGCGGACCGCCCGGCGGAACTCCCTTGCCACGCCCGGCCGGACGAGCCGCAGCAGCAGGTTCGTGAGCGCTGCCGCATCCAGGGCGATCGTCCACGTGACGACCGTCCCTGCGCCCACCGGAACCAGCGCCCACTCCTCCAGCAGGGCCCGGACGCCCGGGGCGTTCGTCAGGTCGACGCGGTAGGCGTACCGTTTCGGCTCGTCCGCAGCCGTGATCGTCTCGCGGAAGCGGAGCCCTCCCCGCAGCCGGACCTCGCGCCCGCCGAGGCCCTCCGCCTCCAGCGGCCGCGCCAGCGTCACCGCGCCGAACCACCGTGGCCAGGCCTCCACTTCGTCGGCCAGCGCGCGGTACACCGCTTCCGGCGGCGCCGCCATCCGTGCCGTGAACGAGAACCGCAGCGGCGCGGTCCCGGCGAAGGCCGGCCCCACGGGACGGAGCTTCCTGAGCGGCATCCAGCACCCCCGGACATCGGCGGATCAGATGGTCGCGGACACCCTAGGGGGTGTCGGACGGGCCCGCCACCACCAGTTCCGGCAGCTGCTCCGCGATCTCCGCGCGGGCTGCCTCCGGCAGCCCCGCATCCGTCACCAGGGCATCGACCTCGTCGAGCGAGGCGAACGAACTCAGGCCCACCGTCCCCCACTTGGTGTGGTCGGCCAGCACCACGACCCGGCGCGCGGAGCGGACGAAGTGACGGTTCGTCTCCGCCTCCGCGAGGTTGGGCGTCGAGAGACCCGCCGACACCGATATGCCGTGCACCCCGATGAACAGCACGTCGAAGTGGAGCGAGCGGATGGCCGCGTCCGCGACCGGGCCCACCAGGGTGTCCGACGGGGTGCGCACCCCGCCCGTGAGCACCACCGTCGCCGCGCCCGGGCGGGCCGCCGGGCCGGAGGCCGTCATGGTGCGCTGCGCGCTGTGGAAGACGTCGGCCACCCGCACCGAGTTGGTGACGACCGTCAGGTCCGGGATGTCCACCAGCTGCTGTGCCAGGGCGTAGGCCGTCGTGCCGCCCGCGAGGGCGATCGCGCTGCCGCGCGGGGCCATCTTCGCGGCCTCCCGCGCGATGTCCTCCTTGGCGCTCAGCTCCAGGACCGCCTTCGCCTCGAAGCCGGGCTCGTGCGAGGTGGGCTCGGCGACGGGCACGGCACCGCCGTGCACCTTCTCCACCACCCCCTGGCGGGCGAGGGCGTCCAGGTCGCGGCGGACCGTCATGTCCGAGACGTTGAGCCTCCGGGTCAGCTCGTTGACCCGTACGCCGCCGCGCCGTCTGACCTCGTCGAGGATCAGGGCGCGCCGCTGCTCCGCCAGGAGATTCTGGTTGTCGCCCACCCGGCCGTCCCTTCCGCCACTGCCCGCCCTTGGGCCCTGCAGGCTGCATTGTCCCACGTAAGGGCTGCTGCGGGTTCGCCACCGCCGGAGACCGCCGCGGTGCCGGCCCGCCGTTGCGGCGGAGGGAATCCTCAGGTCACGGCAACACCGGCAGGTCCTCCGCCACGAGCAGCGTGAGGTCCTCCGTGCTCGGCGACGGCATCCGTGCCACGCGCCCCGCGTGGTGCTCCACCATCGCCTCGAAGGTCTGGCGCGCCGTGCGGCCGTTGCCGAACGCGGGGCCCCGGGGGACGGCCGCGAAGTAGGTGAGCAGGGCCTCGGTCGCCGGCTCGCCGAGGCGGTACTCGTGTTCGTCCGCCTGCTGCTGCACGATGCGCAGCAGTTCGTCCGGCGCGTAGTCCCCGAACGTGATCGTGCGTGAAAAGCGTGATGCCACACCGGGGTTGACCGTCAGGAAGCGCTGCATCTCGGCCGTGTAGCCGGCGACGATCACCACGACCTCGTCGCGGTGGTCCTCCATGAGCTTCACCAGGGTGTCGATGGCCTCGCGGCCGAAGTCCCGCCCGCCGTCCTCGGGGCAGAGCGCGTACGCCTCGTCGATGAAGAGCACCCCGCCGCGCGCCCGGTCGAACGCCTCCTGGGTGCGCAGGGCGGTCGAGCCGATGTGCTCGCCCACCAGGTCCACCCGGGAGACCTCCACCAGGTGTCCGCGCTCCAGCACTCCCAGGGCCGCCAGGATCTCGCCGTACAGCCGGGCCACCGTCGTCTTTCCGGTGCCGGGCGAGCCCGTGAAGACCAGGTGGCGCCGGACGGAGGCCGCCTTGAGCCCCGCCTGCTGCCTGCGGCGGCCGACCTCGATCATGTCGATCAGGGCGCGCACTTCGCGCTTGACGCTCTCCAGGCCGACGAGCGCGTCGAGTTCGCGGAGCACCGTCGACGACGCACGCGTCGGCACCGTGCCGGAGTCGGTGGTGCGCTGCTCCGGGATCGGCGGGACGAGCGGCCGGTGCACCGTCTCCACGGCGCGCACCACGGGGGCGGCCGGCTCGTCGCTCGTGCACCCCTCGCTGACCGGGCCGCCCTCGGCGAACTCGTAGCCGCCGCGCGCGCACCGCTCCGTACGGCACTCCGTCAGCGTCGTCCGGCAGCCGTCGATGACGTGGAAGCCGTAGCCGCTGCTGCCCGTCACCCGGCAGCCGTGGAAGGTGCCGCGGCCCTCGGCGGACACGTAGAAACCCGCCTCTGCCGGTGAACTCACCGTGCAGCGCTCGACGACCGGGTCCGCGCCCTGGGCGACGATCACGCCCGTCGACGTGGCATCGAGGGTGCAGCCGGTCACCTTGCCGCCGCTGTCGTGGCCGCGGAACCAGACCCCGGTGGTGGCCTCGCGGATGCGGCAGTCGTCCAGCAGGGCCGTGGCCCCGCCGCTCACCGACACCGCGGTGCCGCGCACCCGGGACAGGTCGCTGCCGGAGACCTCCACGCGCGAGCCGCGGTCGAGGACGAACAGCGCGTCCGGCACGTCGTGCACGCGGCACGAGCCGAGGACGGCGCCGGCACCGTCGCTCACCCACACCGCCGGGTAGTCGCCGGTGCTGTCGTGGATCTTGCACTGGTCCGCCTCGACCCGGGTGCCCGGGTCCCATACGGACAGGCCGTTGCGCCCGAACCGGCGCACCGTGGACCGCTGCATCGTCAGCACCGAACGCGCCCGCACGTCCACCGCGTTCTCGGGGACGTCGTGGATGTCGCAGTCGGCCAGGGCGAGGACGGCGTCGGTGTCGAGCGACACTCCGTCGCCGCAGGTGCGGTGCACCCGGCACTCCGTCAGCCGCCCGGCGGCCCGCGAAGTGACCTGTACGCCCGTGCCCTTGATCTCGTAGACCTCGCAGCCGGCCGCCTCCAGCGTGCTGCCCTCGCCGGTCAGCGACAGCCCCGCGCCCCGGGCGTGGTGCACCCGGCAGCGCTCCAGGCGGGGGGCGGCCCCGCCGCGCACGGAGACGCCCGCCTGGCCCGCGGCGACGACCTCGCAGTCCTCGAAGACCCCGCCCGCGCCGTCCAGCACGCTGATGCCCACGCCCCCGGGGTTGTCGACGGTGCAGGCGCGCACGGTCGGCCGGGCGCCCCCGCGCACTTCGATGCCCGCGGCCGAGCGGGTCGCCACCCGCAGGCCCTCCAACTCCGGTGCGCCGCCCTCGACCAGGAGCGCCGGCTGTGCGGCGTCGTGGCCCTCGATGTGCAGGTCGACCAGCCGGGCGGAGGCGCGCACGGTGACGGCGACGCCCTCGGTCGGGGCGATCCGCACCGCGCCGGGCGCGCCCTCGGAGCCGCGCAGGGTGACGGCCCGGGAGACCACCAGGTTCTCCCGGTACGTGCCCGGGGACAGGGACAGCACGTCCCCGTCGGCGGCCGCGTCCAGGGCCGATGAGAGGGAGTCGTACTCTCCCGTGCGCCGTCGCCAGCGCGACGTGCCGGTGTGCGTCACCTGGACCGAGCCCTGTGCCATGGTGCTGCTGTGCCCCCACCTCGTGCATGCGTCCACCCGGGACGGATGAGTACCGGCTGCACCACCGTAGCGCGCGCGGGGCTCAGAGGGTGTCCGATGGTTCGGCACAGCTCCTGCGGCGCCTGGTACGGCACCTCGCCGCGTTGTCGCATCACCCGAGTACGCCCAGTACGCGGGTGACGCTCCGCCTTGCGACGTACCGCACCAGACACCGCAGGACCCGCACCGAACCATCGGACGCCCTCTGGGAGTCGGCCGGTCAGCTTCCTGCGTCCGCCCGCCCCCAGGTGTGCCCGGCCTGTCGCCACTCCCGGTCCCACTGCGTATACCGCCGGTGCACGAGGCGCCATACGACCACCCGCCGCATGCCCTCCACCAGCCCGGCCGCACCCGCCGCCGCGGCGGCGCCGGCGAGCACCGCGTGCACGGCGGCCGTCGCCCGGTCCATGGGGCGCCCGGCGATCCGGCCCTCGTCGTCCGTCCACAGCGGGAACCGGGCCTGCGGGCCCGGCGCCTGGTGCAGCGCCACCAGGCCGGTGTGCTCGCCACCGTCCGGGTCCCGCCAGCGGGCCAGGAACCGGCCGTACCCCTCGCGCCCGGTGGTGGATTCGTGGTCGGGCGCCTCCGCCGTGCCCGTCACCGAGCGCACCACTTCGGCGCTCACCAGGTGCCGGTGCTGCTGCTGTTCACGGACCGCCTCCCGCAGGGCTCCGTGGGCGAACGAGCCCACCGTCCAGCCCGCCGCCGTCCCGAGCACGAGCATCAGAACCACCGCGGCCATGCCCGTCCACGCCTCGAGAGCATCGCTCCGGCGGCGCAGAGGATTGCGCCGCCATCGCCATACGAACCGCATTGCGCGCACAGTGCTCACCCCCTTACGCGTCCGTAAATACCTCACCGGGGACGGCGCATGCGGAGGAAGACGGCGGAGAGAGCAAAATCACCCTCCCTGGATGCCTGCCCGTGCGGCACGTTGACGTACAAGGGTGTGCACGCGGTGCCTGGGCGACCTCAGTCGAGGACCTCGAAGGGGTCGCCGACGCGCAGCACCCCGGTGTGCTCGGGTATCAGGTTCTGCCCGAACACCAGCCGCTCGCCGATCCGGTGATGCCGGGCGAGCGTGCGCAGCGGCTCCTTGCCGCGCTCGGCCGTGGCCTGGTCGGTGGTGGTGATGACGCAGCGGCCGCTGGGCTTGACGACCCGGAAGACGATCTCGCCGATCCTGATCCTGCGCCAGCCGTCCTCGGCCCAGGGTTCGGTGTGGTCGACGACGACGTTCGGCCGGAAGCGGTTCATCGGCAGCGGGCCCTCGGCGGCGATGCCGTCCTGGGCGATGAGCGCGTTGAGGGCGTGCAGCGAGCCGGTGGTCGTCACGAGCAGCGGATAGCCGTCGGCGAAGCTCACCATGTCGCCCGGGAGCCCGTAGTCGGGGTCGACCGGGCGCCGTACGGCCGGGTCGTCCATGTGCACCAGCTGTGCCCCGGTCCCCAGGAAGGCGCTCACCCAGGCGGCGGCCGCGTCCCCCGCGCGCACCGCCTCCACCTTGTCCCGGAACACCGTCACGGGAATCGTGCCGCCCTGCTCCGCCGACGCGGGCACGGCCACGTCGAGCGGTTCCGCCCCCGGCCCGGTGAGCCGGACCCCGCCGCCCGGCAGCGGCTGTGCCGAAGCCAACGCGAGCCGCGGAAGCTGCCGTTGGGTGATGAACCGGCCGTCGGGCTCGGTCACCAGCCACCTCCGGTCCCCGGCGAGCCCCCACGGTTCCACGGTCGCCTCACCCGGCGAGCAGCCCGCCATCGACTTGACCGGATAGAGGTGGACCGAACTCAGCGCAGGCGTGGACATACCGCCAGTCTGCCAGCCGGGTCCGGCAGTTGGACTGCCGGACCGGATCGGCGGGCGGAGTCCGTCAGTAGCCGCCCTGCTGCGGGTACTGGCGGTTGTACGGGTCCTCGTAGGACGCCGGGGCGGGGCGCGGCGCGACGGGGCGCATCGCCTCGTAGCCCGCGGGGCCGGCGGCCGGGCCCGGGTAGCCGCGCGGCGCCGAGGCCTGCGGCGGGATGTACGGGGCGGCCGCCTGCTGGAGGCCCATCGGCTGCACGGGGCCCGGCTGCGGGGCCGGGGCGGCGTACTGCGGGGCCGGGGCCGAGGACGGCCCGGAGGGCAGGGCGGGCAGCGCCGGCAGATTGCTGTTGCCGCTGAAGTCGTACGGCGACGACACGCGGATGGGCGCGATCTGCGGGGTGCCCCGCTCGGCGACGAGGCTGTCGTAGATGGGGGTGTCCTTGAACGACGACGTGGCGTAGTAGCCGCCACCGTAGGCACTGCGGGGGGAGGTCATAGCGCATAAGTTAAGCCCATGGTGCTCCGGTTGGGGAGACGGGTATGGGGGTTCCTTCACAAGCTCGGAGCAGGTGCGGCTCCCCAACCCGAGCGAACCCGGGAAAAACGGTCGTCAAGGTACGTAGGGATCGTGTAAAGGCCGACCGTTTTTCAGGATTTCTTCAGGGGCGGGGTGGATGAAGTGGGCATGCTCAAGGGCGCCAATGCGCCGATATCCGCGCGGGCGGTGCGTGTCGAAGTGGCCCGGGGCTCCGGGCCCGGTGCGCCCGGGACCGAGGCCTGCGCACTGCTGCTGGCCGAGGGCCGGGTCCGCTCCGGTGCGGACGCCGTCTCCCGCAGCCGGCCGGTGCACCCCTCCGGCGCCGTGGGGCACGAGGGCAGCCGCCCCGCCGACGGCACCGTCACCGACACCTTCGCCGCCGACCTCGGGGCGGTCGAGCCCGCCGTCGAGCGCGTCCTGTTCACGGCCGCCGCCGACGGCGGGGACCTCGGCCGGGTGCCCGGCCTGCGCATCCGCGTCCTGGACGCGGCCGACGGCAGCGAACTCGCCCGCTACGACAGCCGGGACGCCACGGTGGAGACCGTCCTCGTCCTCGGCGAGCTCTACCGGCGGCACGGCGGATGGCGGTTCCGGGCGGTGGGCCAGGGCTACGCCGACGGCCCCGCCGGCCTGGCCGCCGCCTACGGTGCCGACGCCGCCGAGCCCGCCGCCCCCGCCCCGCAGCCCGCCCGCCCGGCCCGGGTCACGCTGGCCAAGCAGGCCCCGGCCGTCTCGCTCGCCAAGCAGGGCGGCACCTCCGGCACCCTGCGCGTCAACCTCAACTGGCAGATGCGGCAGGCCCCCGGGCGCCGGCGCGCCCGCCTCGGCCGGTCCGCCGGGGTGGACCTCGACCTGGGGGCCCTGTACGAACTCGCCGACGGCACCAAGGGCGTGATCCAGGCGCTCGGCAACTCCTTCGGCTCCCTGCACCGGCCTCCGTACGTCCACCTCGACGGCGACGACCGGACCGGCGCCGCGGCGGACGGCGAGAACCTGTCGGTCGACCTCGACCACGCCGCCGCCTTCCGGCGCATCCTCGTCTTCGTGACGATCTACGAGGGAGCCGCTTCCTTCGCCGGCCTCCACGCCACCGTCACGCTCCGGCCGCAGCAGGGCGCGCCCGTCGACTTCGCCCTGGACGAGTGCACCGTGCCGTCCAACGTCTGCGCACTCGCCCTGATCACCTGGGACGGGGACGGCCTCGTCGTCCGCCGCGAGGCCCGTTACCTGGTGCCCGACCGCGGCATCAGCCCGCAGCGCACCCTGGACCGCGCCTACGGCTGGGGCCTGCAGTGGACTCCCGGCCGCAAGTAGTGCTCAGGGCGCGGCCTCGGGGCGCGTGTACGTCCGCCCCTTCCACGCCGCGCCCCGGCCGCGGTAGTGCTGCACCGCCGAGTCCACCGTCATCAGCAGGTACAGCAGCGCCGTGAACGGCAGCAGCGGCGCGAGCCACAGCGGCTGCCGGTAGTAGCGCAGCATCGGCAGGTACGTCCCCGTCATCACCGCCCACGCGGCCGCTCCGGCAGCCAGCGGGACGCCGCCGCCGGTCGCGGCGCCCACGACCACCGCCACGGGCGGCACGAGGTAGACCACCGCCAGCCCCGCGACCGTCCCGGCCAGCAGCAGCGGGCTGTGCAGCAGCTGCGCGTAGGCGCTGCGCGAGACCATCCGCCACAGCTGCGCCAGCCGCGGATACGGGCGCACGCTGTCCACCTGGTCGGCCAGCCCCAGCCAGATCCGCCCGCCGGAGCGCTGCACCGCCCGCGACAGCGCCACGTCGTCGATCACCGCCTGCCGGATGCTGTCCGGCACCCCCGCCCGCTCGGCCGCCGCGCGCCGCAGCAGCACGCACCCGCCCGCCGCCGCGGCCGTGCGGGCGCCCGGCCTGTTGACCCGGCGGAAGGGGTAGAGCTGGGCGAAGAAGTAGACGAAGGCGGGTACGACCAGGCGCTCCCAGAACGTCGCCACCCGCAGCCGGGCCATCTGCGACACCATGTCCAGCCCGCCCGACGCGGCCGCCGCCACCAACTCCCGCAGGCTGTCCGGCGCATGCGCGATGTCCGCGTCCGTCAGCAGCAGGTACTCGGCGTCCGTCCGCGCCCGGGCCAGCGCCATGCCGTGCCGCACCGCCCACAGCTTGCCCGTCCAGCCCGGACCGGGCTCCCCGGGCGCGTCCACGGTCAGCGGCAGCCCGCCGTGCGCGTCCGCCAGGGCACGGGCCAGCTCGCCGGTGCCGTCCGTGCTGCCGTCGTCGACCAGGAAGATCTCCGCCCGGCCCGGATAGTCCTGCGCGAGCAGGGACGGCAGGCTCGACGGCAGCACCTCCGCCTCGTCCCGGGCCGGCACGACGACGGCCACGGACGGCCACTGCTCGGGTGGCGTCCGGCGCGGCAGCCGGACATCGGTGCGCCAGAAGAAGCCCTGCGCCAGCAGTAGCCAGAGCCAGGCGGCCAGGGAAGCCACGGTGATCCACGTCAGCGCGCTCACCCGCCGCAGTCTGCCGCACCGGACCGCCCGCGCGGGGCGGACCGGGCCCATCGATTAAAGTGACCGGGTGAAGATCGCGCTCATGGACTCCGGAAATGGCCTGCTGGCGGCGGCCGCCGCCGTGCACCGGATGCGGCCCGACGCCGATCTGGTGCTCTCCGCCGCCCCCGAGACGATGCCCTGGGGTCCCCGCACCCCCGAGGACGTCGTCGAGCGCGCCCTGACCGTCGCCCGCGCCGCCGCGGCGCACCGGCCCGACGCCCTGATCGTCGCCTGCAACACGGCCTCCGTCCACGCCCTGGCCGCGATACGCGCCGAGCTGGAGCCCGCGCTGCCGGTCATCGGCACCGTCCCCGCGATCAAGCCCGCGGCCGCCGCCGGCGGCCCCGTCGCCATCTGGGCCACCCCGGCCACCACCGGCAGCCCCTACCAGCGCGGGCTGATCCGCGACTTCGCCGCCGGCGTCGAGGTCACCGAGATCGCCTGCCCGGGCCTCGCCGACGCCGTGCAGTGGGCCGACGCGGACGCCGCCGGCGCCGCCATCGCGGACGCCGCCGCCCGCACCCCGCGCGACGTGCAGGCCGTCGTCCTGGGCTGCACCCACTACGAGCTCGTCGCCGAACGTATCCGCGCCGCCGTCCAGCAGCCCTCGGCCCCGCCCCTGGCCCTGTACGGCTCCGCCGAGGCCGTCGCCGCGCAGGCGCTGCGCCGCATCGGCGCCGCCGCCGACCCCGGCGCGGCGTCCACGGGCGCCCTGACCGTGCTGTCCAGCGGCCGCGAGACGGAGCTGGAGCCGTCCTCGCTGAGCTACCCCGAGGGCCGCTCGCTCCTCGCGGCGAGCCCTGCGCGCCCCTGACGCGGCCCGTCCGTTTTCCTCGTTATCCGTCCGCGCACCCCTGCCGCGGTCGCGGAACGTGAGTAGGCTGCCCGGTATGAGGGAGCATTCCGAGGACCCGCGGATCTCCGGAAGCGGCGCCGAGGACGGCGTCGCCCCGCCCGCCGTCTGGACGGGCCGTGCGACCAACCGCATCCAGTGGCTGCTGGCCGCCGCCGGTGCCGCCTGCCTCGCGCTCGGCATCGAGCTCGCCGTCGACAGTTCCTGGACGTCCGGGCTCGCCGCTCTGACGATGGCGGTCGTCGGCTGTGTCGCGGCCGGGCTGCTGATGCTCTACGGCACCATCGCGTTCGTCCACGTGGCAGTGCGCGTCGACCAGGACAGCCTGGAGGTGCGCTGCGGCCACATCGGTGTGCCGCGCACCCGCATCCCCCTCACGCAGGTGGTCGGTGCGGACTTCGCCCCCCGTGTCACGCCCCGCCAGTGGGGCGGCTGGGGATACCGCTGGCGCCCGGAGAAGGGCACGGCCGTCGTCGTCCGGCGCGGCGAGGGCTTCGTGCTGCGGCTCGGCGACGGCCGCATGTTCACGGTCACCGTGGACGACGCGGAGGCGGCGGTACGTGTGATCCGCGACAGGCTGAGGCTTCCGCGGACCACGTGAGCCCCCGTAGGGGGCGCGGGGCCGTCTTCGATTTGCGGCTCCGCCGCGTGGGCGCGACCAGCCGCAGCGAACCCGCAGCCGGCACAACGCCTAGAGTCGACGCATGCCGATCCCCGACTTCATCCGTGCCCTCCGCGCCAAGGCGGGCCACCACCTGCTCTGGATGCCCGGCGTGAGCGCCGTCGTGCGTGACGACGAGGGCCGGGTGCTGCTCGGCCGGCGCTCGGACACCGGGGAGTGGTCGATCATCGGCGGCATCCCCGACCCCGGCGAGCAGCCGGCCGCGGCCCTCGTGCGCGAGGTGTACGAGGAGACGGCCGTGCACTGCGTCCCGGAGCGGGTCCTGCTCGTCGAGGCGCTGCAGAGAGTCACCTATCCCAACGGCGACGTATGCCAGTTCATGGACACCTGTTTCCTCGCGCGGGCGGTCGGCGGGGAGGCGCGGGTGAACGACGACGAGTCGCTGGAGGTGGGCTGGTTCGCGGTGGACGCACTGCCGGAGATGGAGGAGTTCGCGGTCCGGCGGATCAAGCTGGCCGCGACGGGCGGGCCGACCTGGTTCGAGGGCCTCGGGGAGGCGTGAGCAGGGGCCCCGAGCCCCCTGGCGGAGGTGTGTCCACGGGCTCCCGGGGGAGGTGTGTCAACCCGCTGCAGCAGCCTCGGCGGCGGGTCCCTCGGCAGGCACTGTCAGGGGAGAATCAGAGGCCCAGGGAGAATCTAGGGAGATCTTTTCTGGGGCGGACTCAAACCAGGCGTCCATGACCAGGCGACCGCGGCTGTTTGCCTCGGGGATGAAGTGTGCGTAGATCCGGAGGGTGATCGATGGGTCGGCATGGCCCATCCACTTCGAGACGGCTACCACCGACTCGCGGGCATGGAGCAGTACCGAGGCGTAGGTGTGGCGCAGGCTGTGGAAGCCGTGCTCTCGGCTCTCCTCGAACTGGACGACTTTGAGGCCCCCGCCCCCGGGACGCGCAGGGTTGGGGCGCACCACCACCCTGCCGGGGGCGATAACGCCCGCCGCAACCAGGGCGGGCTTCCAATAGCGCATGTTCCACTGGTCGCGGCGGATAGCGCACCCCTGCACGGTCGTCACGACGAGCCGGTGTGTCTGCGGGGCCCGGTCCTTGGCTTCCCGGTCAGTCTTCGGGGGGCGGGGGTCACCCCAAGGCAAGGTGACGGATTGGGCCGGGAACTGCTGGAGATGCGCTTTGAGGCGTCGGGCCAGGTGGATCGGCAGGGGGACGGTGCGGGTCTTGCCGCCCTTCGGCAGCGCGAAGACGAGCTTGCTGCCGATCTTCTTCACCTGCCGTCTGATGTGCAGCAGTCCCGCTTCCTCGTCGATGTCGTCGACGGACAGGCCGAGGACTTCCCCTTGCCGGAGGCCGGCTCCGACGCCCAGGTCCACCATGACGCGGAATCGGTCGAGCAGGGCGGCCCGGACCGCGGTGACGCGCTCTCTGCTCCAGGCTCTGGCCTTGTACTCCGGCGGGGGCGGGGGGCTGACCGTCTTGGCCTTGCAGGGGTTCTTGGGGATCTTCCCGTCGTCGACGGCGTACTCGAGGACGTTGGAAAGGTAGCTCCATGCCGCGATCGTGGTGCCTGCCCCGAGGCTGGGCTCCAGGGTCTTGAGCCACGTGCGCAGGGTTGCCACGGTGATGTGCCGGAGGGGCAGGTGGCCGAGGTGGGGCAGCACGTGTTTCCACACGAGCCTGTGAGTGGTCTCCAACGTCGCCGGGTCGCCGCTGAGTGAGGGCCACCAGGTGTCCTCGATGTAGGTCTTCAGCAGGAGGTTGCCGTCACGTGGGTCGGTGAACTCGCCAGCCAGGCTTTGGGCTTGGGCCTTGGCCTTCCACCGGTCGGCATCGGCGAACTTCTCGAAGCTGCGGGCCCGGACTCCGGGGATGCCGGTGACCTTGTAGCGCTTGCCCTTGCCGTACAGGGAGGTCTTGCGTTTCTTGCCCGTGGCGGGGTCGGGGCGTTTGGTCCACCAGCGATCCTCAATGTACCCGGGCAAGGTCTGTGTCTCTCAGCTCCGGGGACGCCATGCTGATGACCTCGCCTCTCCACAGCTGGAACCACTGCCCGCCTGCCAGGAAGCCGGCGGCGGCGGCGTTGAGGGCGGCTACGCCTTCGGGCAGGAACAGGCCGCGGTGCAGCTCGTAGATGACCTGCCCGCGTCTTTCCCTGATCAGGACGGGTGCGGTCTCGGTGCGGTCGTCGTGATGTTCGTAGTGGATAGACAGCATCGTGCGCCCCCGTTGTGTGCGCAGGGGGTGTGGGGGTCCCCTGGTGGTTGCGTTCGGATCGGGAAACATACCGTTCCGTTAAGGGGACGACAACGGTTTGTCACAAAGCAAATATGCCGATCTTGAAATGTGCAGGTTAGCGGCCGGTTGTCGTGGGGTGGCCTAGTCCTCTTCGGGGCGCACTCGGTCGGCGGCCTCGATCATGGCTCGCCACTTGCGCTTCTCGGTCTTCCCCATGCCGGCGAGGTGAGCGACGATCACGCGCGTGTCGTCGTCGTAGCCTGCCAGTTCGGTTGCTTCGTAGTCGAGGTACTGGATGGCGGCGGCGCGCTGCACGACGGACAGCGGCTTGCGCAGTCCTGCCGCGATGGCCCTGAGTCGCGACGGCGTGGGAGCCCCGGCGACGGAGTTGGTGGCTAGTTTCTGCAGGTACGCCTTCGACGCCTGGTCGCCTGTTTCGGGATCGATCGACCGCTCTGCGAGCTTCTGGTACGAGTCTCCGCGGCCGCCGTCGTTGGCCTCCCGGATCAGGCGGCTGAGCGCATCACGGTCCATCTCGCGCACGAGGTCGTCGGGCAGGGCGGCTTCGTGCCGAACGTCGTCGCGGTTGAGGTCGGGGGCGGACGCCTCCATGCCGCTCATCCTTTCGATGTGTCTGTCTCTGCACTGGGTTCGCTGTGACCCTGCTGTGCGGTGATCGACGGGGGTAACCATCCCTTGGCGGAGACGATTCGTCTACACGCCGATGGTAACTACCTCGGCGCTCCCGGGAAACTTCACATCCGGCCGTTCGGATCCATGGACAAGATGTCTCCAGTTTGCTTCACTGGTCTCAGGCGGAGACAGTTCGTCCCAATGGAGATCCGTTGAGAGTACGTTATGCCCTCCGTGACCGCGAGATCCTGCAGTGGGTCATGCATCATCCCGGCCGCGGCGAGCCCTACACCGTCAGATCGCTCGCCGAAGCTGCGGGCCTCACGCATCACTCCCAGGTCGGACACCTCTTGACCGGCCGCGCGAAAGACTGCGACCCCGAGGTGGCCCACGCCATAGCTGGCGCTGTCGGCGTCGCCCTGCTCGTCCTTTTTGCGCCCCCGGCGTCTCCAGTCGAGATCGAAACGGATCCGAACCAGAGCCAAGCTCTCTCGTGAGGAGAACCAAGTGACCACCACAAATAAGGCGCCGATCGGTTGCCTCTGGATGCCCGACGCAGCCCGCCGGCTCGGCTACGAGGTCAACACGCTCCGCAAGTGGCGCCGCTTGAAGAAGGGCCCCGCTTCATTCAGGTCCGGCGGGCGGGTCGCCTACCGCATCGCCGTCATCGACGCCTGGATCGCAGGCCAGGAAGCGGCCGACCCCCACAGCAACCCGGCACTCGACCCCGCCAACGCGCCGGTCGAAGCAGCCGCCTGAACCTGAGGCGGCCAAATCGGCCCCAACCGCCGGTGACCTGGCAGAAACCGGCAGTCGGGACCTCGATCCACCTCACACCATCCCAAGAAGAGAAGAGGCAGACCGTGTCTCCCATCATCCCACCCGGCCCTCCCGTCCCGACTCCCGGGTCATCGCCGCTGGTTGAGCGGATCCACCCGGACACGCACCACATCGAGATCACCCCGGCCTTCGGCGCGCGGCTGCACCTGGTGCTCCACACGAACGCGGGCATGCCGGAGGCGGTGGAGGACTCGGTGTCCGCCGTGACGGTGTATGGCGACGGCCGGATCGAGTACCACGTAGACCCTGCCGACGAGCCCGCCCCCTACCTGCCCGTCGACGGCGCTCAGGCAGAGCAGGCAGACCCTGACGACGACTACGAGCCGGCGCTGCCGTGGGCGGCCGTTCTGCACGCCGGAGACCGGCGACGCTTCCTCGTCGACCTTGAGGACGCGGTTCTGACCTTTCACCAAGGCGGAGCCAGTGACGCCGAGATGCTGCGGCGGGTGGAGACCGTCTGCACGACGTGGCGCCTGATCGCCGAGGCCCAGTGCTCGCGTAGCGCCGAGGCGGGTGACCAGTGATGGCCCCCGCCATCTCAAGTCCCGGGCTCCGGTTGGCCGCTGACGTGGCTGCCTTGGCTGCGCGACAGCGGCAGGCCGAGGGGCTGGAAGCCGAACAGCGGCACTTCATCGACCCGCTCGAGAAGGTCTTCGCGGCGATGCCCGCGGACCACCCCGAGACCGTCACCTACGACCCCACATGGACCCCTGGAGGCACCGCATGACCGCCGTCACCATGGCAGAGCACCGCGAGATGGCCAACGTGCTGGAAATGCTCTACACCTCCACGCGGTTCACCGGGCTGACCGCGCCAGCCGTGCAGGTGCGCCCCGTGCCTCCGTGCTGCATCGAACTGCATCTTCACAGGGACATCTCCAGCTACGCGGATTTCGAGGCCTGGCGGGAGGCACTGAACATCGCCCCCGCAGAGGTCGAGCGGTGCACGTGGGACGCAACGCAGTGCCTCGAGGCTGAGGGGACACTGTGCGGGACCCGGATCCGGCTGCAGGCATACGGCCCCCTGTATCCGTCGGCTGCTGGGTCGGTGGCGTGATGAGCATCATCGACGACCTGAACACGGCATCGAGGACGCCCGGGTTACCCGTGGTGGACCGGGTGCAACTGATGTGGGCCGCGCGCGAGTACGCCGAGATCGACGGAATCGCCTTCGACCTCGGCGTGGCCTGGATCGATATGCGCGGCTGCCGGTGGCGGTGGACCGGACGGCGCGATGACCGGCGCCGGGCGCTGATGCTCTCGCCGCTGGGCGAGCGGATGCCGCTGGACGACGTGTACGTCGCCCACGGGCCGCTGCTGAGTGAGCCGCGGAGGCTGACGGGCCGCGACTACCGCGCCGCCCTCGCCGGAGGTGTGGCATGACGGCCATGGACGACGAAGAGGACCGTCTGCGGATGCTTCTCAAGGGCGGCGACTTCGCCGGCGTAGCCGACCTCCTGGCCGCGCTGGCAGCCACGCGGCGGCAGGAAATGCCCGTGCACGCGGTGAACTGCCGCTGCCGCTACTGCCAGCCCTGCCGCAAGCGCCAAGCCGTGGCAGCGACACGCGACAAGTGGGCGCGGCGCCGGGCGGGAGCCACGGGATGAGCCGTTTCGAGCTTGCGGTCCTGATGGAGGCCAGTGCTCTGTTCCTGGCCGGGATGGCGCTGTGCGTACTCGGTCACCACCTCGACAACGGAGACGATCGATGACCGACTTCTACGACTACGAGGCCGACGAAGACTGGTGCGAGGCCGAAGAGTGGGTGGAGGGGCAGTGTGACAACTGCCCGGGGTACGTGGCCGGTGCCGGGGTCGGCATCACGCCCGTTTGTGCTTGCGCCATCGGCCAGGGTGCCGGTCCCGAGGACTGCGTGTGTGGCCCCCAGGACGGTGACGGCGATGGGTGAACTGACCGATGACCAGTGGGAGTCGCTAGTCGACACTGCCCAGGCCGCTGCCGCTCGCGGCGGGATGCGGCCGACACCGTGGCGTCGGGTCCTCGAGGTGGTACTGCCCCTGTACGAGCACATGATCTACCCCGTACTGCGCGAGCAGCGCGACCACGCCCGCCAGATGGTCGCCGAGGTCCTAGAAGAACGTGACCGGGCCCGCCGCATCGCGGTCGCCCTGGAGAGTGAGACGTCTCGACTGCGGGACACCGCAAGGGAGTTCCGGATCCCGATGCCCAATGACCACGGCCGCTACCAGGAGGTGGTGGTGCAGCGCCTGGTCACGAATGCCGACCGGTGGGCCGTGATGGACGGATCCGGCCCGGGCAGGCGGGCCTGGCACGCGGGTCGGTGGCTTCGCCTCGGCGAGATCACCCCGGCCCTGGCCTTCAAGCACCGCCTCGACGAGGCGCTCGACCTCGCTCTGCAGGTCGCGGAGATCGAAGGCGCCTGCCGGGAAGCAGAGTTCCTCGCCGAGCAGGACGGAGACCTGTGATGCCCGAGCCCTGCCCAGCGGAGGGCCACGACCCACGCACCTGCACTCTGTGCGCTCCACTGCTCCGTCAGCTGCAGCACCCGGCCTGTGCCGGCCTCCGAAACTTCCTGGTCATCCCGCGGCAGACGAGGGGAGGACGCACGTGAACGTCCCGTGGACCTCGCGAGGTCGACACCGTGGCATGACCGTGGCCGAACTCCGCGCGGAGAACGTCCGGCTGGAGAAGCAGTGCGGCCAGCTGACGTGCAGTCTGGTCGCAGAGACTTCCATGAACAACGAACTCGTTCAGCATCTGGACCGGGCCGGGATCGACTACTCCGGGGCCCTCGAGGACAAGCGGAACGCCGAGCGGGAAGTGGCCCGGCTGCAGGCCGCATTGACCGCGACCGAGGCCGCCCTGGCCAACGCGACCAAGGTCCGCGACCTGCCGCAGCACACCAGCACCATGGCCCTCGACGTCGCCGAACTCCGCGAGCGCTACACCGCGGGGCCGGTGGTCAGCCTCTCGTGCTCGCCCCTGGCCGGCACTGATCCCGGGCACGTCCCCGCCGTCTTCCCGACCGTCTGACCTCACCCGCAACCGTCACCGGAACCGCCCCACGCTCACCCCCGCGCGGTTCCGGCGGCACCTCACACCCTGAAAGAGGCGCACGCCATGCAGAACACGACCCCCAGCGGCGACGACGGCCCACTTGAGCCCATCGGCCGAGAGGTTGCTGCGCACGTCTTGCACCACTTCGGCGCCTCCGGTGGTCGGTGCCCCGCCACCTTCACCGACGCGCTGATCCACGCCATCGCGACCGCCGACCTTTCCAACCGGGCCCGCCTGCAGCGCGGTTTCCCTGAGTACGTGGCAGCCGTCGTGATGGCCAAGACCGAGTCCGACGGCATCGCCCGTCTCCAGCAGATCGCGGCAGGTGAGTGATGACACTGCGGCGTATCGATGGAGCCCGGGGGCACTGGTACAAGCTCGACGGCCGGAAGGCCGACGGCGTCACCACACTGATCAGCAACGGCATGCCGAAGCCCCAGCTCGTCAGGTGGTCCGCCCGGTCGGTCGCGGAGTTCGTCGCCGATCACCCCGAAGACGTCGAGGCCATGCGCGGCTGGGACCGGCAGCGGATGGTCGACGAACTCAAGGAGACCCCGTACCGGGAACGCGACGCGGCAGCCCGCCGCGGCACTGAAGTTCATGCCCTGGCCGAACGGCTCGTGCGCGGCGAGGAGATCGACGCCCCGGAAGAGATCGCCGGGCACGTCGAATCCTGTGCCCGCTTCCTTGACGACTGGTGCATCGAGCCGGTCCTCATCGAAGCACCGGTCGCCAACCGCACCTGGAACTACGCCGGAACCCTCGACCTCGTCGCCCAACTCCCAGATGGCCGACGGCCGCTCATCGACTACAAGACCGGCAAGTCCGGAATCTGGGGCGAAACCGGCCTGCAACTCGCCGCCTACGCCCACGCCGAGGTCTACCTCGACAACGGGGGCGCCGAGCAGACCGTCGCCGGTCTCGGCCTCACCGGGGGCCTGGCCGTCCACGTCCGTGCCGACGACTACGACGCCTACGAGATCCGCATCGACGACGAGGCGTTCAAGAAGTTCCTGCACGTCGCATGGGTGGCCCGCATGGCCAAGACCCTCAAGGACGACGTGGTCGGCCCCACCCTGCCCCGCCCCGCCTGGACCACGGAGACCCTCGCATGACCGAACTCGCGACCTACGACGTCAACACCCCATCCCTGCGAACCCTGGCGGCTCCCGATCTCGCGCTCTCCGGGCTCGAAGCGTGGGCGCAGTCCGCCCGTTCCGCCGCCAACATCGCCGTCAGCCTCGCCAAGACCTCCTTCGTCCCACAGGCGTTCCGCGGCAAGCCCGAAGAAGTCACCGCCGCCATCCTCACCGGCCAGGAAATGGGCCTCTCACCCATGGCCGCGCTGCGTTCCTTCGACATCATCCAGGGCACCCCCGCGATGCGGGCCAACGCCCTGCGTGGCCTCGTCCAGGCCGCCGGCCACGACGTGTGGGTCAAGGAGGAAACCTCCACCCGCGCCGTTGTCTGCGGACGGCGAAAGGGCTCCGAGCAGGTCGAGGAATCCCGCTGGACCATCGACCGGGCCCAGCAGATGGGGCTTCTCGGCAAGGACAACTGGAAGAAACAGCCACAGGCCATGTTGGTCGCCCGCGCGACCTCCGAGGTCTGCCGCCGCATCGCCGCCGACGTCCTCCTCGGCGTCCCGTACTCGGTCGAGGAACTCGAGGAGAACGACACCGTACCGAAGACCCGGAAGGTGTCCCGGAAGAAGCCAGCGCCCGTCGACGTGCCAGCTCTCGAGGTCGAGACCCCGACGGTCTCAGCATCCGCCGCTGATGGCTCGGAGGGCGAGGACGACGACGGGACGGACACCTACGAAGAGGCGCTCTGGCCGCAGACCGCACAGCCGCCCGCCAACTAGCCGCACAGGGCCGCCCGCGGGCAGTGCGGGCGGCCCACCACTCCAGCACACCACAGACGGGAGACCGTGATGAACGACCATCCCATCGAAGCCCGCTGCGACCACTGCAAGCAGACCCGCCGCCTCATCCAGTACACGCCCGACCACGACCACGCCGTCACTGATGACCTCGCCGCCTGCGAGTGGTGCCGTCGAGACATGCAGCCACTGCTCTGCCCCAGTTGCTGGAGCAAGGAAGCGGAGCGCGAGGACAAGACGCTGAGGGGCCCAGAAGAACTGGCCGACGCGGAAGCCATGCACTGGCGCGTCGCGAAAGAAGCCCGCTTGATCCGGCAGGACGAGGCTAACGGAGGCCAGCGATGATGCAGCAACTGCAGCTCCCCACCGTGATCTGCGGCACCGTCGACGCCCAGGCCGGCGAACGCGAGAAGACCGACGGCATGGCCCGCGCCGCAGCCCGTACCGACGAGTCCTGGGCCGCCGCCTGCGACCGGGCCATTCGCACCATGGCCGCCCGCGGCGTCATCTTCCAGGCCGCCGACCTGATCGCCGAAGGCCTCGTCCAGGAGCCCGAGCACTCCGCCCAGTGGGGCCCGCGCTTCGCCAAGGCCGCCGCCGACGGGGTCATCGTGAGCGCCGGGTTCGTCCCGTCCAAGCGGGTCACGGTGCACCGCTCCATCTGTCACCAGTGGATCGGCGCCGGACAGGAGACCGCGGCATGAACACGGACCTGATCGTGGGCCTGGTCACCGGCATCGTCGTCGCCAGCTGCGTCGCCATCCAGCTCCACTACGCCCCGACCCGCAACCGATCCCGCCGAGCCACCACCCGGCTCAAGCAAAGCATCACTGTCTTCTGGCCCGCAGAAGACCCGTGGACCGACGAGGAACTCGACGACGCGGCCATCGCCGACGAGGCAGCCCTCGGCATCCGTGACATCAACAAGTACCTCAAGAAGCAGAAGGAGGCAGGACAGTGACCGCCGCCATGCGCAACCGACCCCTCACCGCAACCACCGCCTACGCGACACTCCGCCTCCTCATCGCCCCCACCACCGACGTCACCACCGACGACATCGACTGGATCGCCGTCGAACGCGCCGCAGCCGGCGAATACCCACGCGTCGACCTCACCCCCGACGAACAACGCGAAGCCGCCCTGATCCTCACCCGAGCCGGCTTCGGCGCACAGATCATCTCCACCCGCCTCAGCGTCTACGAACGCCTCGTCATGGAATGGCAAGCCGCCGCCGGACTCCTGCCCCCCGAACGCCTGTGCACAGTCGGCCAATGCCGCCGCGCCCGCAGCGGGCGCGGACTCTGCGCCGCACACCTCCAGGCACTGCGCGCCAAAGAGAAGAAGCAGCGCAAGGAACAGGAGGCAGCGGCATGAGCGCGCCCACCTGGGAAGAGCAAGGCCTGTGCAGGCAGACCGACCCCGCCCTGTTCATGCCCAAGGACTACAGCCGCCAGCAGGTCCAGGCCGCATGCGACATCTGCGAGCGCTGCCCCGTCCGCCGAGCCTGCCTGGCCGACGCACTCGCCCGGGAAGCCGGTCTGCCCCCGCACATGCGCGCCACCATCCGCGGCGGCAAGACACCCCGCGAACGCGAAGCCATCGACAAGCGCCGACGCCAGAAGGAGACCGCGTGATGCTGATCAACCTGCAGACGTTGAAGGCGGACACGACTGACGGCTTCTGCGGAGGCGGCGGCTCCTCAGAAGGGGCAAAGAGCATCGGATTGTTCGTGCGCGTGGCCCTCAACCACTGGCGGCTCGCCATCGACGTCCACAATGCCAACCACCCCAATACCGCCCATGATTGCGCCGACCTCTCGCAGGTCGACCCCCGGCGCTACCCGACCACCACCTTCGCGTGGTTCTCCCCGTCCTGTACCAACCACTCCATTGCCAAGGGACGGCAGCGGCACATTGATGCCACCCCCGACCTGTTCGGGGAAACCCTGCCCGATGAAGCCGCCGAACGGTCCCGCGCCACCATGTGGGACGTCGTCCGCTTCGCTGAACACCACCAGTACCGCGGCATCATCGTCGAGAACGTCGTTGACGCCCGCGAGTGGATCCTCTGGCCGGCGTGGATCTCAGCCCTGCACGCCCTCGGATACCGGTCGCGCCTCGTCTGCCTGAACTCCATGCACGCTCAGGCCCTCGGTCCGGGCGCCCCGCAGTCACGCGACCGCATGTACGTCGTGCTGTGGCGGGAAGGCGAGAGGCAGCCGGACTTCGACAAGTGGCTGCGTCCTGCCGCGCTGTGTAGCAGCTGTGACCGGACGGTGCGCGCCGTACAGGCGTGGAAGAACCCGCAGCGCCAGTACGGCAAGTACAAGCGGCAGTACGTGTGGCGCTGCCCCACCAGCCACTGTCACGCCGAGGTCTACCCCTCAGCCCGGCCGGCTTCTGATGCCATCGACTGGTCCCTCCCGGCCGTCCGCATCGCCGACCGGACCAAGCCCCTGGCCGACAAGACCATGAAGCGCATCCGTGACGGCTTCACCGCCTACGCGACGCCGCTCATGGTTCCCGTCGAAGGGCGCGAGGGGAAGCTGGCCCGGCCCGTCGAATTGCCGATGCGAACCTGCACAGCCCGCAACGAGACCGGCCTGGCCGTACCGCCGTACATCGTCGAACTCCGCGGCGGCGGATCCAGCCACCGCCTCGCTTCCAAGCCCCTGGCCACCGTGTGCGCCTCCGGCAACCACCACGGCGTCGTCGCCCCCGACCTCGTCATCCCCTACTACGGCAACGGCACAGCGTGGCCTGCCGCAGAGCCCATCCCGACGGTCACCACGGTCGACCGCCACGGCCTGCTGCACGGCGGAACCGTGACCGCGGTGGAAGACCTCGGCTTCCGGATGCTCGAGCCCAATGAGTACGCGGCCGCCATGGACTTTCCCCACACCTACATCTGGTTTGGTAGCAAACGCGAACGCGTCCGAATGGCTGGCAACGCCGTCACCAAGTCGGCCGCCCGCGACCTGTTCGCCTGCATCGCCGAAGCCGTCCTCGGCGAGCAATACGAGCTGGCTCCGGCCGCGGCGTGACTGGGCCTCGCGCGCCCGCCGCCGCCCGGCACTGACCACACCACCCGAACCATCCGCACCCCGCCCGAAAGAAGATCACCCATGGCGCGTGGCCACGGCAGGATCCTCACCAGCATCTGGGAGGACTCCGACTTCCTTGTGCTTGACGAGAAGGAACAGCGCCTCTACCTGTTCCTGATCTCGCAGCCGAACCTGAACCATGCCGGCCTGCTGCCGCTCACGCTCCGGCGGTGGGCCCGCAAGGCGCACGGACTGACGTCGGCCGAGCTGGAGAAGAGGCTCCAGGCTCTGGAGGCCGCTCGGTTCATCGTCCTGGACGAGGACACCGAGGAACTTCTGATCCGTTCCTTTGTCCGTAACGACGGTGTATGGCGGATGCCGAAGGTGATGGGTGCCATGGTCTCCGGCGCACTGGAGATCTCCTCGCACAGGCTTCAGGCTGCGCTGCTGGCCGAGATGGACCGCATCCCCCTCGGCGAACTCAGCGATGAGCCGACCAAGTTGAAGGGGCAAGTGGGCCCCTCGATCCGGAAGCAGATCGCCGCCCACATTGAGACCCTCCGCAGGGCCTTCCGTGGGTCCGACCCAACTCCTTCCGGAGGGTGTTCACGGACCCCCTCCACAACCCCTTCGGCAACCCCCTCCGATGCCCTTTCCGAAGGGGATAGCGAGGGGGCTGCCGAAGGGGGTCCGAAAGGCTCTACGCGCGGCCGCGCGGGCGCATCACGCGCGCATTCCCCTGCCCCTGCCCCTGCCCCTGCCCCTGCCCCTGCCCCTAACCCCCTTGTGGTTGAGGTGGGTGAAAAGACCTCAGGTAATAGCGAGCTGAGCCTCACGCCGCCTGACGGCGACGCCCCCATCGACATCGACGGCTTCGAACTCAACGACGCCATGCGGGCCTGGGCTCTCCGCACCTTCGGCCCGAACCTCGACCTCGACTACGAGACCCACCAGTTCGTCGATCACTTCCGCGCCCAAGCCGTCCGGCGCTCCAACTGGCCGGCCGAGTGGCAGAAGTGGATCCGCCGCTCCGCGAAGTACGCCAGTGAGCGCGCCAACCGCCCCCGGAACGCCAGCAACGTCATCGCTCTGCCCTCCGGCCAGCCCCTCGCCGGTACCGATGCGACCGTCGCCGGCTGGGGCGCCGTGGCCGCCTCCTTCGACACTGAGGACACCGCATGAATCCGCGTGAATCCGCCCAGTTACTCGGTCACTGTGCCGCTTTCGACAACCGCAAGCCGTCCCAGGCTGCTGCTGTCGCCTGGGCGTCCGCCCTCCACGACGTGCCCTTCGACCAGGACGCCAGGGATGCCGTCGCGATCTACTACACGACCCCGCCGAAGGATCCGGACGCCAAGTTGTGGATCTTGCCGCATCACATCCGCACCCTGCGCACGAAGATCCGCAGCAAGCGGCTGGAGAGCTTCCAGTACGAGCCGCTGCCCGACGAGACGGTGCCGGAGTACCTGGCCCGGCTGCGAGGCCAGACGCAGACGATCGCCTCCGGCCTCGTTACCCCGCCCACCGGCCCGCTGGCCCTCGAGGGCGGCCCGTCGAAAGAGTTCGTGGCCGAGCTCGAGGCCCGCGGCTGGCAGGGCAACCGCACCGTCGACGACGAGGACGCCGAAGCCGGGCTCGTCGACGGCGTTCGCCGGCCGGGCCCGCTCGGTGTCGAATGCCCCGTCGACACCTGCCGTGCGGCGATAGGCAGGCCGTGCAAGACGCCGGGCGGTACGGGAAATCAGCCGCTGGGCAAGCCGCGCCTGAAGCCGCACAGCGCCCGCCTGCGGGCGGCCAGCGGCCGGGCGGAGCAGCCGGCGCAGGAGCGAGCCGCGCAGGAGCAGCGGGTCCGTGAGATGTCCGCCCGGCACCTCGCCCGCCTGGACGAGGAGATCCCGGACGCGGAGATCGTCGACGAGGAGGCCGCGTCGTGACCGCCGGCTGGAACGCCCCGATGCCTGACTCGATCCGCCACGCGTTGCGTGCCCGGCAGCATCCGGCCCGCGCTGTTGCCTGCCCGCACTGCCATGCCCATGAGCACCGGCCGTGCACGACGCCGTCGAAGCGCCGGATCCTCACCGAGCCCCATCCTCAGCGGATTTCGGAGTGGGTGCGCTCAGTGGCCGTGTGCCCGGAGTGTCAGGTCGCACTCAACGTGCCCTGCCACACGGGTGGGTGGCCGCTGCACGACGGCCAGGTCCACCCGCAGCGCACCGCCCTCGCCCGCGAGACGCCGCTGTGAGCCCGCTGGAACGCCTCCTGGCCGAGGAGGTCCCTGACGGCACGTTCGGCGCCTCACGGGCCCTCCGGAGGCCTTCTCGGGCCCGCCTGCAGCCAACCGGCCCCGACCCGCGCGCAGCTGAGCACCGAGCCGAACTCGAAGCCGCCCTCCACGGCTGGGACTACCGCAAGTCCCGCCGTCACCTCCACCCCGTACCCGACACCCCGACCCGAAGGAGCGCCGCCTGATGCCCACCCGAATCCAGCGCCGCCGAACGAAGGGCTGGCGCAAGCCCGACAACTGCGTGATCGTCAGCCGGCCCAGCCGCTTCGGTAACCCATTCTTGATCAAGCACGCCGTCGAGGCCGAGGTGGAAGACCCCCGCAGCGCTGTCGCCGCGTACTACCGCGAGTGGCTGCGCGTCGGCACCCAGGGCGGCTGGTACGAAGAGACCTACCGCATCGGGCGCCAGGTGTTCGACCGACGCCGCGTCCTCGCCGACCTGTATCTGCTGCGAGGCAAGGACCTCGCCTGCACGTGCCCGCTGCCGGAACCCGGTGAGCCGGACCACTGCCACGCCGCGGTACTGCTTGCTCTCGCCAACGGGCCCGCCTCCCAGGAGTCCTGATGGCCCCGCGATGCGCCCTGTGCGGGCGTCTGCTGCATGATCCGGCCTCCCGGGCCCGCCGGTTGGGTCCCGCATGTTTTCGGCGCTCAGGCGGCCACTCAGGGCCTCGCACCTCACGGTCCCGCCCCGCTCCTGCGTCCGCCACGGGAATGCCAGGGCAAGCCGAACTCCCCCTGCACGCCACTCAACTCACCCTCTGGAGCCCGCTGTGACCAGCATCGAGTGGACCGAACAGACCTGGAACCCCACGACAGGCTGCGACCGGATCAGCCCTGGATGCGACAACTGCTACGCCATGACCATGGCCCGCCGGCTCAAGGGCATGGGGCAGGCCAAGTACCAGACCGACGGCGACCCCCGCACCAGCGGACCCGGCTTCGGCGTGGCCACCCACCCCGACGCCCTGCGAGAGCCGTTCGGCTGGCGAAAGCCGCGCCGCGTCTTCGTGAACAGCATGAGCGACCTGTTCCACGCCGCGGTGCCGGACGAGTTCATCGCCAAGGTCTTCGCCGTCATGGCGCTCACCCCGCAGCACACCTACCAGGTACTCACCAAGCGGCACGCCCGCATGCGGTCCGTCCTCAACGACCGTTGTACCTGCGGCAACGGGCACCTGCCCGGCGTCCACTTCCGCTCCGCCATGGCCTGGGCAGTCTCCAACGCCAACCCCAACCGGATCGCCGGAGCGTCGGACGACGCCGAACAACGCGTCTGGGACTCGCCCTGGCCCCTGCCGAACGCGCATCTCGGCGTGAGTGTCGAGAACCAGAAATGGGCGGACATCCGTATTCCGGCGCTGCTGAACACCCCGGCCGCCGTCCGCTTCCTGTCCATGGAGCCGCTGCTCGGACCCGTTGATCTCAGCAACTTGCTTTCGGAGGAGAACACCTGTGGTTGCACCTCTCAATCGCGAGGACGAGGCGTACCGGGCGAAGGTAGCCCGCGGCGAGCGTCGATCTCGTGGTTGATTGTCGGTGGGGAGAGCGGCCCCGGCGCCCGGCCCTTCGATCCGCAGTGGGCGGCAGACCTCATCGAGGATGCTCGTCTGGCCGGCGCTGCCCCGTTCGTGAAGCAGCTCGGCACCGTGTGGGCCCGCGCGAACGGCTACTTGGGCAAGGGCGGCGAACCGGACAGTTGGCCTGCTGAACTCCGCGTCCGCGAATACCCGGCTCCGAACTCAGGGCGAAGCATCCCGAGCCATGCAACCGCCAGGAGCATCGCGTGACGCCCCGGCAGGTACGTCGCCCTCTCGGCACCGAGGACCTGATGCTGCTACGCCTCCTCGCCAACGGAGCCTCCGACCGGGAACTCGCCCGGGCCATGTTCCGCGGCGAGACCACGGTACGCAGCCGCCTCAAGCGCATCCGCAGGGTTCTCGGCGCCCGAGACCGCGCGCATGCCGTCGCCCTGGCCCTGCGGCTCGGCCTCATCAGCCCCGACGCCGTGGCCCTCCCGCAGCACGAGCGGAGGCCGGCGTGACCGGCTGGTCCTGGACCGAGCCCTGCCTGTGGGGCGACGACGCCGACGACTGCCCGTGCTTCGACGTTCCGTGCCCCGAACCTGTGCCGGCGCGTGCCGTCGAGGACGTGCCGGTGGGGGAGTGGCTGTGAAGTCCCGTCAAGAGGCCACGCTGGAGGAGCTGCTGAACCTTGCCGACCGCGCCGAGGCCCCACACGGCCTCACGGCAGCCGAGGCTGCCCGTCTGCGCTCCGGACTCCAGAGTTTGGCTCAACCACCGGCAGAACGGCGCCCGGTGGCCTCGAAGGCCCTGCGGCAGGCCCTCGGTGAACTGCGGCGCCTGCAGCGGGCCGTCGGCCGGCTCCACCGACCCGTTGCCCGTGGTGGCGCCACCGTCTGCGCCGAGTGCTCCGGCTGGGACGGCGCCCGCTGCCGCGGAACCCTCACCCCCTGGCCCTGCCCCACCGCCGAAGCCGCCGGACTCGACACGGAGGAGCTGCCCCGGCGGGTCCGTGATTCCAGGGCCGTTCGCGACCGCCCGCGAACATCGGGCCACCCCGCCCCTGTTCGTCCGTCCACCGAAAACCCGACCAGTGAATCGAGGCACCTATGACCCACACCGAACCCGTCGGCGTCGCCAACGGCACTCCGGCTGCGCTCCCGGCCAATGCGATCAAGCACCCCAAGTGCGGACGCTGGTGGACCGGTACCGGACGATCACACTGCGCATCGTGTTGTCGGACTTTTAGCTGTGACTCGGCTGCAGACAGGCACCGCAAAGGCCCCTTCGGCGCCAGCCGCCACTGTGTCGACCCGGCGATCGTCGGCCTCGTCGCAGTCCCCAAGCCGTGGGGCCAGATGTGGCAGAACCCCGGCCCGGACACCGTCGGCGCGACTACCCCGTGGTCACACTCCGCCCCTCAGATAGCCGCCTGACCACCCATCAGCCCGGCTGGCGTCCCGGCCGGGCCCGACCGAGGAACACCGTGAGCGAACCGACACCCCCCACGCCCGACACCTCACCCGAGCCCGGCGACACCGGCACAGAGCCCGGCCCTGCGCTCGCGCCCGTCCAGGTCCGCGACCCCCGTACCGACTGGCTCGTCCAGGTCTGGGAGGCCGACGCCTGGTGCGCCGTTGCGGCCCCCTTCTGCGAAGCCGACCGCCCCGCCGCCATCGCCCGCCTCCATCAACGGCAACAGCGCTTCCCCGACGACGAGCACCGGCTCATCCGCCGCACCACCACCTACACCCTCGAGGAGCCCCAGCCATGACCGACCACACCGACCAGCAACTCCGCGCTCTGCTGGCCCGGCTGATCACCGACGGCGCCCACCACGCTCGCTGCGCCGGAGTCTCCAAGCGCGAGGAGGCCGCACTCGTCCACGACGGATTCGCTGCCGGTTTCCACCATGCCGCGATGTACACAGCCGATCTCCTCGCCACCGGCAACCTCCAGTGGCACAGCGCCCACCGCGTCACCGACGACGACCAGACGGCAGCCGAATACGTCCTCAACCACCTGCCCGACACTCCCGCCGAACGCGCTCAGCTCATCGCGAAAGCCATCGGCAGGACAGCCAGCGGCGGCACCCTCGAACACCGGGCCGCGACGCCGTCAGCCGGCCCCCTGGCCTGACACACGGTGTGCCCGGGGGCACTGCACGCCCCCGGGCACACCAGCACCCATCACAGCAGCACACCCACGCGAGGCAAGCACATGACTACACCCCCGAGGAACTTCTTCACCGGCAGCCACGGCTACACGGACCTGTCACCGGATCGCCGGCAGCCGCACCAATGAGCGGCGACGACGCGCCGCTGTGCCTGTGCGGACACGGACGGGACAAGCACAACTCGGCCACGGCCCTTGGCGGTGCGCAATGCCGCTCCTGCCCCGTCGACGAGAACGGCAGATGGCGCCACCTCTACGCCCCCGACACCACCCCGGTCGCAGCCGGCTCCGGCTGCTACGCCCACTGCGCCGCCACCGAAACCCTCGAACACATCCGCAACCTGGCCGCCGAACTCGCCGAGACCAGCAACGGATGCCTCTGGCAATGCGGCGCCACCCAACTCGCCGACCGCATCATCGCCGCACTCAACCCACCGGAGCAGCCGTGAACCGACTCCGCGAAACCCTCGCCGCGACACTGCTCCGCGCCGCCAACCGGACAGCCGGCCACCACATCTACCTGTCCACCAGCTGCCTCCACGGCAACCACGACTACTGCCAACACCACACCGGACTCTGCGGCCAGAAAACCCCGGCCGTTTGCAAGTTCTGCAAACGACCTTGCATCTGCCACTGCCATTGACCAGCCACACCGCGGCGCGAACCGGGGCAACCCGTCCAACGGCCTCAGGGGCGCAGCCAACCCATCCACCGCTCCGCCCGAGGTGGCCGGGTCAGGCGTTGGAGTCCTTCTGTGCCTCGCGTCCGACGGTGGGGGCCCGCTTGCGTTCGGCTCCGACGGCGCGAGCGATGCGCCGGAAGTACTCGTCGGAGAGTCCGGTGAGCTTGGCGAGCTGTCCGGGGGTTGCCCCCGCCCGCAGGTCGCGTGCTGCTTGTTCGCGGACCGGGTCTTTGAGTTTGGCTGCGGCGTCGTGGTGCCGCTTGTGCTGGCTGTAGAGCCGGAGGGCGTCGTCTTCGGGTGTGAATGCGCTGGTCATGCCCTTCATGTTCGCACAACGTGTTGGCCACCTGGAAGGCCACGCAGGTGGGAGGGTGCAAAGAATCATGGAGGCAAACGCGTTGGCCTATTGCGAGGCCAACTGTTGGCCTCTATGGTGGAGTTACCGCAAGGGAGACCGAGCGGAACAACTCCACAGAGAGCGATCAGCAGACCCGGGCGGACACGGAACGAATCGTGATCCAGGGATGGCGAAGTCCGGGAAGCGTGCGCAGTAGGAAAGCGATCCCCGCCAGCGATCCCCTGGCTACAACAAGCGGCAGACGGCCACCTTCAGGTGAGCGGACCGTGGGGTGAAAGAACCCGGACTTCGCGAGCCGGCAGCCGATAACCGTCCCCAGCACGACCAAGTTGCCGATCGTTCTCTGTGGGGCCACCAGCCGACGGGGGGTGACCACGATGGAACCGCTCGACCCGATGAGGACACACCGCCGATGCAAGGGCACCGGCATCTTTCAGACCCTTAACGGCCCTGTCTCCTGCTCCCCCTGCAGCGGAACCGGCAAGATCCCGTCCGCCCGCGACCAGCGCCGCCTCGACGCGGAGAGCGCCCGCCGTTCTCGACTTCTCAAGGCCATGTACGACCGGGCCGCCGAGCGCGACGGAAGCCGCTGTGGTGACCTCGACTTCAACGCTCACCAGGGCTACGGGCTCCTGGAGCAGAACGAACCCAACCGCCTCGACGCCCTCTTCGGCTCGCTCGACGCCGGTCGCATCGACGACGTCATCGACGCCCTCGTCGCCTACCGCAACTCGCACATCAACTGGACCACCTGGGGGACTTGAAATGCTCGCCTCGCTCCGCAGTCTCGTCCGCCGCAGTATCCGCGCCGCACTCGGCACCGGGACGGCGCTCCGCTACCGCACCCTGTCCGGCCAGATCGCCGCCGACGTCGACGCCGGCGTGCTCATCCGCACCGGCGACCTCCTCGACCGGCTCGGCGCCGGAGACCTGCCCGACGGAAAGCGCTCTTGGTACGGCCGCCATGTCGCCAAGGCCTACCGTGCCGCTCACCTTGGCGCCAACGCCCTCAAGGTCTGGGCGCGCCACCGCACCACCGGAAAGTGGAACCACGTCCACGTCTACGCCCCCACCGACCCCGCCCTGGTCGTCGCGCTCCACAGCTACACGGCCACCTGCGGCCTCCCCCTGGACTTCCAGCTTGCTGCCTGATGGCGAGACATCGCCGACCCGCAGCGCACCGTCCATGCCAATGAAATCAAGGAGAAGCGGACATGGCGACCACGTTCACCGATGCGGCCCGCACCACACTCCTCGGGCTCGACATCACCGACATCGCTCGCGAGGCCCTGGTCAACGGGAAGTACAACGCGTGGCGCAACACATGGCTCTTCGACCTGGACGCCTCGACGGAGCTGGAGATGATCAGGCTCCTGCGTGAAGAGAACGCCAAGCAGGGCGACGACGACTCAGACCGCTGCACCGCCGTCTGACGGCACCCACCCGAGAGGGCAAGTCGCATGAGTTACCAGCCCGCCCCCGGCGACCGCGTCATCGTCCGACGTACCCCCGGCAACCATGGCCGTACCGGTGTCATCGCCGGCACCGTCCGGGAGGTCCTCACCATCGACGGCATCGAAGGCATCCTCGACTTCCTGGACGACAGCGGTAAGCACGTCTACCTCGGCAGTAATGAGCAGTTGGCCGCCATCGGGGTCCACCAGACGATCGAACCCTTCCCTACCTCAACGTAACGGCCCACCACGACGGGTCCGGCGGTGTGGATACGCGACCGCACCCAGGGTGCACCGACTCGCTTCCGCACCGCCGGACCACCCGACCCCAGCTGAAGGAGTCACCGTGACCAGCCAGCCCCCGATCGCCCACGAGCGTCTCGCTGAAATCCGGGGACGCCTCGCCGCTCTGGATGTCGGAGCCGCGGAGTTGCGCGAGATTGCCGGCCAGCTCCTCGCTGACAGCAACTACTGGTACATGCGCGCTGACTACTGGCGCGAGGGCTACCGCCTCGCCAAGGGGCTGACCGACGACGAATTGAACGCGCAGATCGCGATCGAGGAGGTCATGAAGCCCCATGTGCGGCCGTGTCGGTTCCCGAACTCGCCAGACTGCACGTGCGACACCGCGGATTCAGGAGAGCCGCCGAACCCGCCCTACGACATGCCGGCCGCCATCGATAGCTGGTGGGACCTGTGACGACCTCAACGTCGGCGCTCCCTGCGCCCCGCATCTGTGCCGCTCCGTGCTGCGGTCGGCCGATACCACCCAACGCCCCGTCCGCTCACTGCTCTTGGACGTGCCGCAACACCGACGACCTCAGCGAATAGGAACCCGGCTCCATGCGCATGAACTGGCCCAACCTGACCTGGCACAAGGCCCGCTGGCCCGACAAGACGTACCACGCCCGCGCTGGCGCCTACACCTACACGATCGATCACGACGGTACCTCGTGGTGCCTCCGAGCCTGGCACGCCAGCACCCCCGTCAGCCTCGGGTATCCGACGGGCCGAACGGTCGCGCAGCTCCAGCAGATCGCCGACGACCACGCAGCGGCCAACGCTTGATCAACTCGCCACCCAGGAGAACACCATGCATAAAGCAGGAGACTTCGTCACAGTGCTGGAGGGACCTTACAAGGGTCGTGTCCTGCCGATCCGGTCCGTCCGAATGTTCGCCACGGACAGCGGCTACTACCTCGTCGACGGCGCTGGCCTCTACAGCCCGAAGATGGTCGCCCTCGCACGCGAGCGCACCAGCGGCAACCCCTGCGGCGAACCGTGTGACGCGCGTGATCACCATGCGATCAAGATGTGTGATCACTGCCGAGGTGTGTGTCTCTGTTACATCCCTGCCCAGGAGGAATGCCCATGAGCGTCATCGACACTGAGGACTACTGCGACACCTGCGCGGAGCCCGGCACCTGCGAATGCGACGACCCCGAGCAGTGCTGGACCTGCAACGGCACGGGCGAGTACATCCTCGAGCACTGCTGCGCCTGCGGCGGCTCCCCGTACTGCCAGTGCTGCCGCGCCTGCGGCGCATCCTGCGTCGGCTCCTGCCGCTGCCCCGTCACCGTCACCCTCAACGACGGTTCGACGAAGACCCTGCCGCCCGCCCACGACGACGAGGTCGACGTCGAGGCCTGACGCGATGCGGCCGTCCGCTCGATGCAGGCGGCTGCCAGGGAGTTAAACGCATGCGCATAACCGGCGTCACCGCCAAGACCGTCACGATCACGCTCACCCGCGACGAGGCCCGCGCTGTCCGCGATGACCTCGGCGACATCCTCGCCAGCCGCATCAGCGTCGCCGGCGACCACCTCCACACCAAGCTCGACATCGCACTCGACCACAAGCCCGGCGAAGACCGCAAAACACAAATAAAGCGCCCCATCAAGAGGCCAGCATGACCCCAGCCACCGCCCGTCTCGACCCCATGGGCCTCACCGTCATCATCCGCATCGACGCCATCCGCACCGACACCCTCGAAGCCCTGGCCCGGGCATGGCGCGACGACCCCGTCGCCGTCACCGATGCACTCGACGAACTCGCCGCCGCACTCCCGCACACCACCCACCCCGACGACCCCACCGGCGCCCACCCCGCGGCCATCCGCGAAGCCCGCGACGCGCTCACTGCCCTCACCGAACTCGGGCCCGCTGAAACCGACATCACCCACGACGAGGCCGTCGAACTCCGGAACCAGCTCGACAACGCCATCGCCGGCACCTGCACCGCACGCATCAGGAAGGACGCAGCATGAAGACCACCGGTACCTGCCCTGTCTGCCACCGGAAGCTGACTCTGACCAAGACAGGCAAGGTATGCCCGCACAAGAACGGACGCACGAGCATCGTCGACCCTCAGCGTGGCCAGCGCTGTAAGGGTGCTGGCCAGATGCCGGCCGTAGTGGAGAAGAAGTGATGACCACCCGGGACAGCCTCCGCGCATTCCCGCCCGCCACCCTCGACGACCACGCACGCCGCGTCGGCCGACGCATCGACCAGCAGGCTTCTTGAGCGCCTGACCAGCAGCGAAAGAACGCAATCTTCGGAGATGGCCAATGGGCCCCAAGTACCCGCTGACTGTCGCGCTCCAGGGCGGACGCGTCCAGCACGCCGCTCTCTTCATCGGCAACGGGCCAGCCGTAGCCACCCTCTGCCGCAAACGCGGAGTCCCCGTCGGCGACGGAGCAAACCTCCCGTATTGCAGCGCATGCCGCAACCGGCCCAACCCCATCGACCAGCGCAGCTACAAAAAGGCTACGGAGACACCGTGACGACACGCATTCCCCGAGGCCTGAACCGAGCCATCGACCTGTGCCAATACAACGCCCCATGGTTCACCGAGACCGAACTGGAGGCCATCCGGGAGTACCACCGAGACGTCCCGAACTGCCTGACCCACACCCCGCTGGACGACCTGCTGACCGCGGACGACGTAGCTGGCGCACTCCGCGAGCACGCTGAACGCCTGGCCAATTGGCACGACGCACTGTGCCGACTGCTGACCGATCCCCGACTGGAGCGCAAGGCAACCGCGGACACCGTCCTCCCCGTGGGCATGGATCCCGGCAGCGGCCCGTACAGTCTCGCCGTGCGGCGCTTCCTGACGATGGCCGGCACCAGCTACCACAGTGAGCGGCAGCACTTCGAGTACGAGACCACCCGGTGGGCGCTCGGTCTCCAACCTCCGTGGACCTACCCGGAGGAGACTCGCGCCCTCAACCTCGACCTGAAATCCCTCACCTGGGACTGAGCACCCCGGGACGGCCGCATCGCCGGCAAGCAGACCGCCGTCCCGGGGATCCCGACCCGCAATGAGACCAGGAGATTCCCAATGATCTCAGCAGTCGTATTCGCTGTCACCTTCATCGTCTTATTCATAGGGCACTGGACAGCCGACTACCCTGGCCAGACCGACAAACAGGCCTCGCGCAAAGCAGGATGGACCGAGGGGGACAGGGACCCGCATCCCGGCCGCCACCACCACGGATGGGGCGCCAACCAACTCCACGCAGCTACCCACACCATCATCGCCCTGGCCCTGCTGCTCCTGATCCCCGGCTGGGCCCTCGACCTGCCGCTATCGGCCGCCGGCCTCACCGCAGCCTTGGCATGGATCCACGTTTCCCACGCCCTGATTGACCGGCGCTGGCCCGTGAGTTGGTGGATGCAGCACACCGGCCAGGTTGAATTCGAGACCCGTGGCGGGGCCGCGCACGTTGACCAAGCCGCCCATATCCTGCTCGGGCTGTTCCCGGCCGCACTGCTTCTGGCCAAGCTTCACTGATCTGCCCGGGCCCCTGGAGCGTGAAGTCTCACGAGGATCACGCTCTTTCGGCAAGGTACCCAAAACAGTTCCTCCGTACCGGGGTTCACAGCCTTGCCTTTGGCTCCGGCACTCGGGGTGTCAGTCGTCCCTGTCCATGGCATGCGCGAAGTACGAGCCGGGCCCATACCCGGCGTGCACGTCGGGATCGTCGTCGATCCAACTGCCGCTGAAATTCCTTCTACTGCACTCCGAGCAGTCGGGGTTCTCGCAGGGGCCCTCGTCCCACATGCCGGCGTGGTAGTCGCGCGCTGCGTCCATCTTTTCCCTCCACGGTGTGTGAGACGCGAAACCTGGCACTTCGCCGCCAAAGAGGACTTCCAGCAGTTCTCGGAGGCGCGCGGAACGCTCGGACCTCAGCCTGGACTCGACATCCTGCCACTGACTGTCGTCGCAGAGACGGAGGGGCTGCGGCACCAGGATGCGCTGGCTGATCAGATCACGGACCGGTCCGGAGGCCCTGACCAGCTCACGGAGCAGCAGGCTCCAGGACCGCGTCGGCTGGCCCTGGACAGCCAGCCGCTTCCCTTCACGGGACTGGCTCCGTGTCTTGCTGTCGTGGCAGGTGCGGCACAGGAGCTGCAGGTTGGACGGGTCGGCACTGTCTCCCCGGATGTGATCGACTTCTTCACCCGGCGCGCCGCACCGCACACACCGTCCGTCATCACGTGCCCACACAGTCTCGCGCTGCACAACAGACACGCGGCGTCCGTAGCCTCCTGACACGGCAGACCGGAGCTTGGTGTACAAGGCTTCGGCGTAGTCCTCGTCACGGAGGATCCCGTAGCGCACCTGCGCGGGGATGAACTTCCCGCCGGTGAGATGGCGCCTGACCCACCGGACCGCCTTCGCGCCATCCTTGCATCCGTCGGAACAGAACAAGCTGCGGTCGCCCGGGTCGAGTCGCTGGTCGCAGGCCGCGCAGTGGTCTGGCCGGAACACCGCATCACTGTGGCGCAGTGCGGTGGTGTACTTCTCGCCCGCCGCGGGCTGATTCTTCCGCACGCTACTCCCAGACCTGGTACGACCCCATGCGTCCCGCCGCTGAAACGGCCATGCCTGCCGAACGGGAAGTCCAACTTCGCGGGCCCCGGGCGACCTTGACCGAGTCGTGCCGCCTTGCGCGGCGTGGGAGCACGCGTCTCGCAGCAGGCCGCACCATATCGTCAGACCGGCCGCTACTGCATCCCCGCTGGCCACTGCCGCCGGAGGCGAGAACGCCAGCGTCACTGGACATGGGAAGTGTCGTTGGTCATCCGGAACTCGCCTGAACAACTTTGGTGGTTCTTCAGCCTCGTTCGGCACGTCACTGATGTCGGCGGAAACGGCCATGGCCTTCCTGGGGGCGATCCCGGGGCCATACTGAGCGGATGCAACACAGGCGCCCGGACCGGGCCGTCCAGCAGCAGCGGTGGCTTGTCATCCCCGAGCCGGCTCGCGCACTGGCCGTGCGCAACAGGGCCGACGAACAGTTCCTCGCCGTCGAGCAGCAGCACGAGAGGGTGCTCGCCTACTGCGCCCGCGATTCACACGCGCGCGTCAACTCGCTGACGACAGCTGCCTGACCGGAGCCCACCGGCTGCGCGAGGCATTCCACGACTTCGACCAGGCCACCGCCCACGTAAGACTCATCCGCAACAAGCTGGAGCACTTGGACGAGGTCGTCATACGAGACGAAGGCGGGTTCGGCTTCGGGGTCGCAGACGACCAGGTGACCATCTCCTACCGTGGGCATACCGTCACCACGACTGGCCTCGCCGCCGCCGTGCGCTCCCTCCACGCGACCATCCGCTCCGTGGTCGACCCGCTGGCGGAACTCGACGTCCACGGCCAGGATCCCATCGTCCCGCGGTACCTCGCGGGGAAGGCGCCCCCCGGCACCCCGGAATCGACACCCTGATGCCCCGCAAGTCGGTATCAGCCGCACCAGCATCAAGACGAGCAAGTGGGGCTGGCGGAAGCCGGATCCGGGCCCATGAGTGGGGCCAGGAAGAGCTGGAGCCAGGTGGGATCAACTGCACCGATAAAGTCAGGGCGGCTTGAATTGATCGGTGAGGGCAACTTCCAAGCCCTGCTTACACGGTGAGTGCAATCACGTTGATCAGCTCCATGATCATCCTGGTAGTGTCATGACCAGGATAATCATGTGCTCGGCTACTCTCTGGCTACTCAACTGGCACTGGATTCACGCCTGGACTGAGGGAAAGGGGCGCACTCACTTATGGAACGGATTCGATGAAACGACGCTGTACTGCCCGCTTAACAGCAGTTCTATTGGCATGGTCTATCGCCTTCGTGGGTGCCACGGCCGCACCGGCAGCCGCAGCCGAAACCCCAAGCGATGAATTCGCCAAGGGGCTAGGGGCGTGTGACTATGACAACCGTGGTGCGATTACCGATACCGCTGCCGCGCGAATCTATGAGGCTCTAAAAGCAAACGATCTCAGCCAGTTGCGTGACTTCCCACTGAAGGATCTCCTGAGACCAGAGTTCATCGACTGCGTCAAGAACACTGCGATGGGAATCGCGGGAAATACGGCACAGGCATGCCACGAAAAGCCGCTTCTCCTAGGGCGCCTCGACTGCTATAGAGGGGTGATTCGCTCCGGAGCCAGCAAGGCTGCCGAGTTCTTGCTGACTGTCGATATTGCACGAGGCTACGTTCAAGCGGCTGCCGGACAGGCAGATGCAGTCAAGGCGCTTGAAGCCGACTTGAAATTCTATCAGTCAAAGACCCCCGCTCAGATCGCAGCAGACAAGGTCGTTCTGGCAGACGCCCAGGCAAAGCTGCATAGGTTTTCCGAGATTCGCGACAATGAATTTAATGCGATCTTCCGCGTCAAAAACCCGAAGTCTTGGCAGGAAATGGAGGACATGAAGGCGGAGAGTCGTGAGTTCTGGGACTCTCTGGAGAGGACAACCGACCATCTGGCGGATTTCTCGGAGAACGTCGACATCGGTCGCGTCGACAATGCGCTCAAGGGTATGAATTCCTCGATGGAGGAGATCATCGCCGGGCAGCATCAAATGACCGACGCGCTCAATGGCGTAGGCGGCGCCCTGGACGCTATGAGCAAGGGGGTCGACAGTATTAACGGCGCCCTGGGCACTATGAACGAGGGGACGGCCGACCTCAATAGCGGTCTGGCCATGACGAACGAAGGCATCAACGCCGCCAATAAAGCGCTGGCCGACATGAATGCCGGAATCGACAAGTCCAACGGCGCCGTGAAGAAGATCAACGACTCGGTGCGCGAGCTCGGCAAGGCGCTCGATGCTTTCAATAAACCGAACGTGCCTACCGCCTTCGATTTTTCTAACCTCGGTGACCTGTTCGGCAGTCGTCAGTCCATCCTCGAAGACAAGGCGACCCAGCTCAAGATGGGCGCCCTGCTCGACCTCAGCCCGGTCATCGGAGACGCTAAGGGGATTCTGGAAGCCCTCACCGGGAAGGACTCTTCGACAGGCGATAAGCTTTCGCCTGCTGAGCGGCTCGTTGGCTCGGTCGTCCTGCTGCGGTGGATGAAGGCTGGCAAGGAGGTCATTAAGGCCGAGGAGCTCACCGAGGCCATGAAGGCCGAGAAGGCAACCGGCAAGATCGATGGCTGGATGAGTCGTGAGGCCTACCGCAAGGTTCCGGATTCCCTGAAAGAATACGAGTCGTTCAACCGCAAGGGCATCGGATACCGTTGGAACGACGGTAAGGGCAACGGCATCCGCATCGATAAGGGCGAGGCGAGCAACCCACAGCCGTACCAGCAGGTCGACCACGTCGTCATCAACTCGGGCGGCAAAATCATCGGTCGGAACGGGCAGCCTATCAACGGCTCAATCAAGGACGACCCGAGGGAAGCACACATCCCGCTCGACGAGTGGGTCAAGTGGAAAGAATGGAACCAGCCGTGAACCCTGACGCGAAGCAGGTCCAACTTCCGGAAACAAGGGCAGAGGTAATCTCTGCACTCGAAGCGCTCTCAGACCCGGAGTACCAGCAACGCATCTGGATTCAGCGACAGTATCCGACCCCGGGATACTTCGACGACTTCACCCTCACCGTGAACATCCTCGATGACGCGGCAGTCCTCGACAGGCCCCACGAGACTGTCGGTTACACATTGGCATCCGCCGTTGAGGCAAGCGCCATGGAGCACCTCTCCGGGTGCATCACCGAGGTTATCGCCGCCGTGGGCAAGCAGGCGCCTGACGATGAGACCTTGAGGTCCCCCCTCTGGGAGAAGGTAGTGGCCGCTGCCCAGGAGGCGCTGACCGCGCTCACCGACGAATCTCGCTGAGAGACCCCGACAAAAAATGTCCCCGTCGTCTGCACACGGCAGACGGCGGGGACATCGGCGATCCATGGGAGATCAGCGGGTGAAGACCTCGTACAGCGTGATCAGCATGGACGCGAGGCCGATCAGAGCAGCGATCGACGGCAGCACGACAGCGTGGAGGGACACCTCCCGCTGCCTGCACATTCCCAAGCCAGTACCAAGGGTCATTCAAGTCCGGGTAGAACACGCGGGCCACAGCAATCTGTGTCCGTCCCCCGAGGTAGCTTCGCACGCCAGAATCACACCACCACGGGGGCTATACGTGATCGTCCGCCATACCCGACTCGTTGTCGCCGCCGCGCTCCTGACGGCGGCCCTGGCCGGCTGCTCCGGCTCGTCATCAACGGATGCCAAGGGCCAGGCCACCGCATCGGCAAGGGTGCTGCAAGCACAGCCTGACGCCAGGGGCTCAGTCGGCGCCATCCCGGCCGGTCCCGGTCCGCAGAAGAAGTACAGCGTCCAGGCCCAGCCGGCAGCCGGCTCGTGCCACTACCGATACACCGCGGATAAGCAGCCGCTGCCCGACCCGAAGTGCACGCCGGGGGCCCTCAATCCGGACGTGAAGCAATCGACCCTGCAGGCCACGATCTGCCGACCGTCTGGCTACACGAAGGGAATCCGACCGCCGGCGTCCATCACGGGGCCGGAGAAGGCCGCGAACGCCAAGTCCTACGGCTACCAGGACAGTCTGCACGATGCGGAGTACGACCACCTCGTCAGTCTCGAGCTCGGTGGCGACCCCAACGATCCGCGTAACCTGTGGGTCGAACCGCCCTCCCCCGGCCACAAGCCCGGCGCCGGCCCGAACAACCCCAAAGACGCGGTGGAGTCGAAGCTCCACACCGCCGTCTGCTCCGGCAAGGCCCAACTCGCCGACGCTCAGAAGGACATCGCCACCGACTGGACCACCGCACTGGCCAAGCTGGGCATCAACTGAGCGGAGCCCTCGGAGATGCCTCCGGGGACTCCACTCATGACGATGCCGCTATCGGCAGTCGCGGCTGTACCCGTCCAGGGCACGGTTCAGTCGCTCTTCCGCGAGCTGCGCGTATTTCTTGTCTCCGCTTTTTCGGGCTTCTTCCAGAACTTCACGGCGGTGCGATATGCGGCGTTCCCACGTCTCTTTGTCGTGTGGGAGGTCGTCTGCGTTGTTGGTCCTGCGAGCCATGATGCCTTCCCTCCGTCAGTTGACCTGACTTGAATTTTTCAAGTGGTGCGAGCTTCACGCAACGAGCTTGCGCAAGTTTCCTGTTTCCCATTTCGGAAGCAGCGAGGAGGCAGCGACATCAGCCGTCGCTGGTCGAGGCCATCCACCCCGCCACGCTCACGAGTTGTCGACCTTGCAGCAACGTGCACACCGGCTGCCGCTACGGCCTTCCGACGCCGTGTACAGGTGATCGCCGCAGAAGTAGCCGCCGCAACCGTGCCCGTCGCCACCGGGCACCTCACCGCACAGATACGAGAGGCCACGGTCGATCCGTTTCCGGCATCCCGGTTCCTCGCAGACAGCGGTTACTCCATAACCTGCTGGGATCTTCTTACCAGCACGGTAGATCTCATAGAATGCGTAACCCACAGCTTTCCTCCTGTCTGAGATTCTTACGGCTTCGCCTTGCCGGTCCCGGTGCACTCCGGGCAGACAGTAGCGAGCTGCTGCCCGCCGAATGCGGAGTACAGGGTGCCCTTTCCTGAGCACTGCCAGCACAGGCCCTTGGCGCGGGCCTGGTCGGGATGCATGCGGCCGTTCTGCTTGATCCACTGCTCATCGGTCATGCCGCTGTTCGTCACAATCTTTGACACCTGATGTCCCTTCGCTGTAACGGATTTGGGGGCGGAGATCTGCGCGTACCAGGCTCCTCCGACGCTGGATCCTCCGTGGGCCTTCTGCTCATGGGCACGCAAGGCCCGTGTAGCGGTTTTTGCGTCGCGGTAGTGGGGTTTCTCGCGTTTTCCGCACGGACAGCGCCAGCCGATGAGTCCGGAGTGCTTGTCGGGCCCGAACCGGGCGGCCTTGTGGGCTTGCCATTTCGACACCTTGGTGGTGGCGGGTTTGGCCGGGCAGGGGTTTGATCCGCTGAAGGTGCCGTCTTTCTTCTTGGTGAAGATCTGGCCGTTGCCGCCGCAGGTGGCGCAGCCCTGGTGGGTGGCCCGGAGAATGGCCGCGTCTTTGCGGGAGCGGATGGCGGTCCGGCGCCGGGCAGCGTGGTGGGCAACGGTGCGGCCGAGCCAGCGGGCGGCGCGTTCGCTGAGGCTGTGGTGTTGTGGGCGGGGGCCGGCTCGGGCGCGGGGCGTGATGGTCTTGCTCGCGGGTCGTTTGCGGGCGGTGGCGGTCTTCTTCGCGGGCATGATCGATGACCTCTCACGGGAACGGGCATATATGGATCAATAGGGCGGCGGGTGCCCGGCGCAACCCCGGCAACCACCCGGCAGACACCCGGCGACCAGCACTGATACGCCGCCGCTGTGCCGAGTGCCTGCCGGGTCTACGCCGTCTGCCCGCCGGGGTTCTGCCGGGTCTTCGCCGGGTCCAACAACCCCGCCGCCGCCCGCTCCACGGCCTCCCGGCGCCATCCCCGCAGGTGCTTGCCTTCCGGGCAGTCGGTGCGGTCTGCCGTCACGCCGGGTGCGTGCGCTCGGAGCTTCTTGCTCAGCGTGGTGGCGTCCATCCCGGTAACCCCCGCGGCTTCGAGGGTGGGCAGGAGTACCTCGCTGGTGGGGAGGAACTCGCGGCCCTTCGCGTCAAAGATCCGCAGCAGGGCGGCCACGAGTACGGCGTCCGGGTTGCCGATGCCCGTCAGCCGGTCGGCTACCGTGAGCTGGCCGGCGGGCCCGTACTTGCTGGTGAGGTCGAGCAGGCCGGCCTCGGTGAGCGTGTCGTGGTCGAACCACGGACGGCCCGCAGTCGCCCTCTCTTTGACCGCCCGCTCGATATCGTCCCGGGAGAACTCGTTCCACGCGTACAGCAGCGGCCGGGTGAAGCCGGGGCCCTGGATGTAGCAGCGGCCGGCGTCGTTCTTGATGGTCTTGTTCTGGGCGGGCTGGAGCCGGTGCGGCAGGAAGCCCTTGGCGATGGCTCCGCCGCCGAAGACGATCGGCACGTCGTCTTTCCGCGAGGCGAGCATGATTTTGAGGGTGAAGGAGTCGGCGATGGCGTCGCCGAGGCTGTCGCTCGTGGAGTCCTGTCCGGCAGCGGTCGGGTAGACGCCGGACTGCTTTCCCAGTCGTACAAGCTTGATGAACAGCTCCTTCGCCTTCGGGGAGAGGTAGATGAACTCATCGACGAACGGGAAGATTGCCGGGTGTTCGCGGGAAGCCACCCAGGTGTCGCCCATCTTGAGCCGGTTGCGGACGGCATTCCGTGCCTCGCACATGCGGACCAGGTAGCCGAGCCACTCCTCGCACTCCTGGCTACCGCGGATCGGGGGCACGGCCATGACGCCCTCGAACTCGCGCAGGCCGTCCTTGACCGGGTCCAGGTCGAGGGCGATGGCGTCATCGCATGCCGTGACCAGCTCGGCCAGATCCCGTAGCGCTCCGGTCGACTTCGCCGCACCGGACACACCGATGACCAGGATGCGGTTGCCTTCCAGGACCAGGCTGAAGTCCGAGCCGTCCATGCAGCGGCCGAGGTTGTGCGCATCCGTAACGCTCAGGCTGTTGGGTGCGTGGATCGCGGGCTTGGCCATGCCGGCGAACGGGTCGCCCAGGCGGAGCCTGACGACCAGGTGCGCCTTGTTCTGGGTGTCGGTCTCGGTCATGAACCCGCCGTCGGGCATGTGCATGTGGGTCTCGAGGTCGTCCAGGGCCGCGGTGACCTTGCCCGGCTTCGATCCCTTGAGGGTGACGTCGAACTCCCAGCCCCAGTCGTAGCGTGTGCGGAACTGCAGGCTGGACGTGCTGATCGACTCCGCGTACAGGGCACGTGAGAGGCACTCGGCCGCCTCGTCGGGCCTTGTACAGGCAGTGAGCGGGAACGGCTCGTCCGGGTCGTCCTCGGCCGTGTGCTCGGCGGCCAGCAGCTGGCCGACCGGGACTTGATGCTTGAGCCGGTAACGGCCGTACAGGCTCAGCACGGTGGCAGCGGCCACGCACTCGACGCCGGGAACGAACATCCACGGCAGGTTCAGCGTCATCGACGTGATCCCGTCGGAGGCGACAGCCCCGACTCCGGCCCAGCCGAGGAACCTCCACCGGTTGTGCTGGGTCTCGATCACCCGGTTCCAGTCGCTGCCGGAGCTGATGCCGCCGAGGGCTTCCTGGTGATCGTGGGCGCGCACGTACCGGTAGCCGAGGACGCTGGCCGATCGTGTTCCGTGTCCGAGCCAGCGCAGCCACGTCCAGGCGCCGCGGGCGGTCCCGCCCATCATCCGGCCCGTGACCGAGGCGACGACCATCGCCGCGCTGCCCGCCGCCGACACGGCTGGCGTGCGGTCCGCAATGACCTCGATCGTGCCCGGCGCGATGTCGTCATCGGTATCGGTGAGTTCTGCCTGCGGGGTCTTGTTCAGGCTCAGTGGTGGCTGCTCGGCGATGGTCATGGCGTGCTCCTGGGCGGGGTGTGCGGTTTCCGGGGCGGGGCCGTCGGGAGGGTGTCAGGCGAGCCGGTTGGTGCGTTGCAGTGCGGCCTTGGCGCGGGCCTGGTCGCATCCGATGTGCTGCGCGACGAAGCGAGCAGAGAGGGTGGGCTGTTCCGGGTTCAGTGCACGTACTTGCTCGTCGAGTTCGCTGTCGCTGAGGGGCGCGCGTCGTGTGCGGCCGTTGGATGCGGGCCGCGAACCGGCCCACCGGCGCCGGGTCGCACTGTCCGCGGGAGGACGGTTACGTGCACCCTCTGCCCCGTCCTTGCGAGCACCCCCGGAAGGGGTCTGGGCGGCCTTCTCCCGGGCGTTCTCACGCTTTTCCTGACGAGATAGATGGGCTGCGTTTTCGTCACGTACAGGGCCGCTCGCCGGCGCCTGGTCCCGTGCGCTTCCGGGCGCCAGCTCCAACTGCACGTTGCCCCCGCCGGAAGGACCGCCCTTCGGGGCACGGTCGGACACGCCTCCCGAGAGACCGCCGTTCTCGCCGCCCTCACTGCCGGCCGGGAACAGATCCGCGAGCAGCAGGTCAACAGCCGCACGTTCGGGAGTCCGCCCGGCCTCCGCCAGAACCTCCTCGACGATCTTGTCCGAGGCCACCTCGACCGCCAGCGTCGCCGCGGTCGTACCGAGCGGAAGACGGTGCACGCTGTACCACGCCGCCGCCCACACCTCATCCCGCGACCGGCCCGACTCCGGGTCGGCCGCCAGCAGCTGCCGGTAGCGCTTCCACTCCTCGGCCTGGCTCACCGCCCAACCCGCCTCGAGCCACGCCCGGTCACGATCCAACGTGCCGGGAGCCGCCTCAGCCATCAGGCGCTCGAAATACTCCCAACGCATCGGGAAGAACTGCTTGCGCTGCTCGTCCTGCTCGGTCTCCTGCCGCCGGACGGCCTCCTGAGACTCCTTCTCCTGACGCTCCCTCTCGGCATCCTGCGCCCGCTGCGTGCGATCGCGAGGGTCAATGGCGGCCTGCGTCTCCAGGTACTGGCGCACCTCCCAGACCGCCGGGCCGAGGATCGACGTGGCAGCCAGACTCAAGCCCGCGATCAGGCCGAACTGCAATGTCCCATGGGTGGCGTTGACGTACCCGGCGAACGAAGCCAGGGTTCCCGTCAGCGCCCAGAACGGCCCCCGAGGCAGCCCCTTACGGTGCGCCCACTTCGTCCCCAGCACCCCGACCCAGGCCAGCAGCTCCAGAAAGAACGGGACCGGCAGCATCGGCCACGCCAGGCCCGACGCCGGCCCCCCCGCCTTGTGCAGACCCAGGAAGTAGCCGATCTGAGCAGGCAGCGCAGCCGCCAGCCCGAGGGCCACCGCGACGGTGGCGACGCGCTTGAACCCGACGCCGTCATCGGCACGGGCCTCGCGCTTCTCGCGCTCGATCTGCTCCTTGTCGTCTTTGGCTTCCCGCCGAATGCCGTCCAGCTTGCGCTGATAGCCGGCCTGCTTGACTTGCTCGGCCAGCTTGGCCGTTGCAGCCTGCGCCTTACTGCTCTCCGCCTCGTGACCGGCAATCTCGGCCTCGGCCTTGGTTTTCCCTGCCTGCGCTCGTGTCAGTTGGGCAGCGGCATCACGCTCTTCCCATGTCCGGAATCCATCACTCATCGGGGGTCTCCTTTCAAGGCTGTTCAGGAAAATCTGGTCAGGTGTCGCGGTGGAACTGATCTGTGTTGATCAGCCGTAAGGAAGCGGATATGGAACCTATATGCGCAGTAGTGCTCACGTGTCAGTCCTCTCAGAACGGTTCGAATCTTCGGTCGGCATCGTCCAGGCGGTACGGAATTCCTCCGCGAACGCGGCAGCTATACGGGCACCGGCCACCGCCCCGAGGGGCGGCAGGCCGGTCCGCAGCGAAACCTCAAGCTCAGTACGGGCAGCGAAAGTTGCCAGCAGATTGGCTATCACCCGGTGAATGCGCAGCAGCAGCGTCACACTCCCCAAAGTGATCAGCAAGATCGCGAGGAGGAGGCGCGCTACGCCCACGCGAACCGCGCGCCCGAACAGCTGCCACCGAGTCGGCTTCGCGGTGATCAGATAGGCGTGCACAGCGACCTCCCACCCCCATCAGCCGTTCAGCGAACGCCGGCCTTGGCGCGCTTCCGCGCTCCCCAACCGGACTGGTTCGCCGCCTCCTCCGCCAGGCCCTCGACCTTCCAGGAGCCCGACTTCGAGTACTCGTCGTCGGTCTGGTAGCCCGCCGGACGGTGCAGGTACAGCGGCCCGTGCGCGAGCCACACCGCAGCGGCCGTGCGATGCCCGCACATCGGCTGACCAGTGATCAGCTTGTCGACCTTGGTGAAGTGGTGCTCCTTCAGGCGCTTGGCATTACCCCAGGGCTGCTGGTACTCCTCGATCGAGTACCAGACATCCCCGACCCGGACCTGGGCGGCGAACTTGCGGGCCTCGGCGCTGATGCGGGCGTCGCAGATAGCGCCTTCGATCATGTTGAGCAGTCCCATCGCGGATCTCCTTCAGTAGGTGGTGCGGATGTCAGGGATCGCCGCGCTACGGGCGGCAGTGGCGGCCTGGCGGAGCAGGTACAGCACCTCGCCGGCAGTGCGGTCCGGCATGTCGTTCCAGCGCCAGAACGGCATCGACAGTCCCCGGCTGGTCAGCACCTGCTGCAGCTGCTCCCCCGCCGCCCGCACGGTCGCCTCGGTGCCGTAGCCGAGCTGGTACAGCGCCTCCAACGCCCCGCCGATGCACCGCCGACCGCCGAGGGTCCGCGCCCGTCCCCGCGCCCAGCCGAACCGTTCGATGACCAGGGCGGCCAGCTCCAGGAGCTCAGCCACCGGCACCACGCGCCCGGCCCCGTGCGAGTGGCGGAGGGCGGGCAGGGCCCAGTCGGGCAGGAACCGCAGCACCGCGGGCGGCGACGCCAGCCCCGGCGCGTCCTCGACCGGAGCCACCGGCGCGGGCCGGTCGGGGCCGGCGAGGGCCTCGGCGACGAGCTCGGCGGTCGGCTTGCTGACGAGTGGGTGCGCCGTCGGCCGCGGCTGGGCCGCCAGGTACTTCTCAATCTCGGCGACCAGCCGGCCCGCGTCCACGGACTCCAAGCCGGTGTCGGCCACGCTCACTTCGGGCATGATGCTGCTACCTCCTGCACTGCTTGTCGGGTCTCCTGCATTGCTGGTGTGGGCTGGGTGGAGGGGCGCCCCGGCTGCTGCCAGGCGTAGGGGGCGCCCCGACTCACTACTTGCGGCAGGACTTCGCGTGTTCCACGGCCGCCGCCAAGGCCGGCGCCATGCCGAGCCTGAACTCGTACTTCTTGCAGCCGGAGCAGTAGCGGAACAGCTGACCCGATAAATCCCGGGCCACATAGACCTCGCTGCCGCGCTTCGTCCGGAGAACCTTGCTCGCGATCTCGTGCTCCACTGCACTCGCCTCCGTCGTGAGTCACACCGTCTGGTACGAAAGGGCCGCGGCAGTCCAGGCGTTTACCGAGTCCTCCAACTGCTGGGACACCGCAGCGATATCGAAAGGACCGGCCTGGTGCTCATCGACTCGGTCGGATCCCGGGCACAGGGCGTGCTGGACGGCATACGCCTCGCCCTCGTCAAGGGAATCGATCGCGGACAGCGCCAGCACCTGGCCCATCGGGTGGTTCACCAGGCCCAGCTCGCAGTCCACCAGCGACCGGCGTTCCTCCCGACGCCCCGGGCGATCCGCCTGCATCGCATGCACCAGCTCATGCACCAACGCCGAAAAGACGAGATCGAGCGAAAGGCCCTTGAGCGCCCGCCAGTTCAGACCAACGAGCACGCAGTCAGTACGCGTCACGGCCGTAATTCCGTCGGCCGTCCCGACCTCCGCGAAACTCGACCACCAATAGCCAACCCGGGCCTTCACGCTTCCCCGCCGCCAGCCGGCAGCCAGCAGTGACCACGTCGCCAAACCAGTGCGGCCAGCCACCACGACCGTCACCGGCGGCATCGGAACCCCGAAATGCCCCTCGACGGCGGAGACTGCCGGTCCCACCATGCGGCGGACCTCACGCACCAGGCCGAGCGGGGCAAGGCCCGACGGCTCCACCACGATGTCCACGGCGGGTCACCCAGCCAACTTGAAGCGGCAGGAGTCGGCGTGCGCCTGCGCGTCTGGGTAGGCCAGGTGCGGGAAGGGGCCACCTGTGTGCCCCCGCTGGCGGCACCCGGTGCACTCCCAGGAAAGATTTCCCCCAGGCTTCTCCACCACGTTCACGTCTGCACCAGCACCGTTGGTGGTGGTCGACACGATCCTCGCGTCGGTGATTAGCTTTCCGAAAGCCATTGCACTCCCCTTCTCTTTGGACAGGTCGCCGGAACTCATCAGGTGTAGCGCCACTTGTCGGAAGGCTCGGCGGAACGGGCGGGGCAGTCAGGCTCGCCGCACGTGCAGTCCTCATCGCAGAGGCCCCGGACGGGAGCCAGCACACCGTTCCTCACGGCGTCACCAAAGCGGTTGTCCGGGAGGCTGCGGGCGGTCTTGTCGATGGCCTTGGCGGTCTTTCGGCTGAGGAAGCCCATGATTGCGTCTCCTTTGGGGTGGCGTTGGCCGTGGGCGCCGCTCGCCGACGGCGAGTGGCGACTACGAACCCTTGAATTCGTTTCGAGTTGATTCAGACGTTGCGCTATCACGCGGGACCGGTGCCCATAGCGCCAGCACGGTCGCCAGCGGCAGGACAATCACCAGCAGCACCATCGCGCCGATCGCGAAGAAGACCATGGCGATCACGGACCATCAGGCCGTGGCATGGAACGACACTTCCCGGCATGGGCATTGGCGTCCCCACGGGCATCGCTCAGATCACGAAATCCCTCATCGTGGTAACCGTCGTATTCACGCCCGCAGGCACCACAGCCAGCGCAACGCCACTTGAAGCCATCGACCTCATACGGCTGCTCAGCCCCATAAGGAGCCCCCCGGTAGTCGAACCGGGTCATGAACCGGGCACGATGTAGCTCGACCGTCGCGCCGCCCTGCGTCAGGAACCGCATCAAGACGTTGTTGGGGGTCGAGGGCTGTTCGGCGTTGACGGTAGTGGTTGTTTCGGACACGTTTTCCTCCTTGGGGTGACGGCGGAAAAGAGCGAGCAGAGACACGGCGAGCTCCTTCAGGCATAGCTGTGCCATGGAAAGAAAGGACAGGGAATTTCAGCGAGCGACTGATCCGCTCTCCTCACCGCCCGCACAACGCCGGGCGGATCGGACAACCGATCAGATACGCCGCAGCTGCCACGCGGCGTAAGTTCGGTACCCCTTCACCAACTCGACCAGCCGGCCATCAATACCCTTCACGGCAAACCGGCCGCCAGCGTGCTCAGCGTCATAGAAAACGACACCCCGCTTCCCCGCAGTACCCGGGTTGTCGACGCCACCGTCGACAACCTCCACCCGGTCACCCTTACGAAAGTCCATGATCCCTACCCCTCGTGATTCCTTCACCCAGTCACGCACCGGCAACGGCCCGGGCCAGCACCGGCCACAACACCGAGTTGCGGCCCCACATCGGGTCAATCACCGTCACCTGGCTGGCACCAATCGCCTCCTTCACAGCCTGCGAATGGCAACCCTCGAGAATCTGCTTCACCAGGCTGCGAGGCATCGGGCACCCGAAGGTCGAGTAGTCCCGGCCATTCCGTGTGGTGACCACAACGCCCTTGGACGCGGCGGGGTCAACGGCACCGATGCGGTGTGCAATGAGCCGCAGACCTGCCCGCGCCGCACCCGCGCGAAGCCTGTCGAGCAGTGCCTCGTCGGCAACGAATCCCGACACCGTCGCGCACTGCCGCCACCGAAGTCGATCGAACCCGAGCTCGTCACAGCCGGGTTGCGAACCCTTCGTGATATATCCGCCCCGGTTGCAGGCGGCGAGGACCGGCACGAGCTCCGTGGTCTCCTCATCCGGCCCGTACCGTGGTGCATATCCGGGGCGGGAGCTGATCCCGCCTTCCAGCCACAGGGCCATCAGATCGCCCACGTCGCCCAGAGTCCGGGCGGCCTCCCAGCGGCACCGGTCGGAACGGCTCATCCAGGGCAGCTTCATCATTCCCCCTTTCCTGACCAGTAGTTGTGGCGGGGCAGCCGGCCACAGCGGTTGGCGTGGGACCAGGCGGCGAGTGCAGCCTCCTGGGGATCCAGGTAGTCCTCACCATTGGAGCCGCAGTCACAGTTCCAGCCGTGGCGGCCGCCGGGCCGCAGAACGGACTCCACGCGGTATCCGTCGCGGGTCCGGCCGAGGTAGTTCACGACACTTGCCTCCGATCCCGCCACGACCACGCGGTCTGCCCGCTGTCGGCGTCGCCACTCGTCAGACGTACCGGTGAACATCACGCCCCCAGCCCCGGCGCCCATCACGAGGAGCACCCGCACACAACCGGGCATGAACCCGGGCACCCAGCGCGGCCGTCTGAGCATCCACAACCGGCTGCCCCGCCGCACCGCACTGACACACCCACCCGAACCGGCCACCGCCCACAGGGCGACTGGTCACGTCGTGCCCCTTCTCACTGCGGCACACGAACCTCATCGCCGACCCCCACGGCCAGGACGCATCGCGCGGATGTCGTTCATCAACCGCCGGCCACCCGGCGCTGCCCGGTCCAGGTCGATCGCGGCGAGCATCAGATCCGTCATCCGGTCGTGATCCCCGGCAGCCTGCGCGTTCTCGAACTCGAAGACCACGACCTCACGCCACTCCGCCTCCGCCTGCACAATCTCCAGGCCAGAAGGACGAGACTTTCCGAACGCACGCATATCCGAACTCCCTTGCACATCACGTGACTTGATGGAGCAGAACACCGGCCAACAGCCGACACGAACAGCGGCTAAAGAGACCCGCCAGGAACACGCCGCGGCAACGGCGGCAGAGAATCGGTACGAAGCTTGTCCCGCTCGTGCTGCGGCTCAGGCTCAGACAACATCGGGGTATCCCCAGTCCGCCAGAACACGACGAATACGATCCGCGAACTCCGTTACCGGACGCCCAGAATCAAACTCACCAACCACCTGAACGGCAGTCCGAACATCCCAGCGCACAGCCTCATACGCCTCATCCGCCAACACCCGAGCCAGAGCCGCCTCCACCCGCAACCGAGGCAACTCCTCCGACACGGCATCCGTCAGCGCCTCCTCCGCCAAGTCCGCGGCAAACCGCAGCACACCCGCCTTGCGAGCCCGGTACCCGGCGTCAACCAGCAACTCCAGCGGCCACCGCGACGTCACCATCGGCCCGTCATCCAGTTCACCGACACGCTCCACCGCCCGAACCAGCAAAGCCACCACCGGAACCGGCAACACGGCGCCACACGAAGCCGCCACCGTCACCACCCCCGCACCCGCGGCTGCACCGCATACCGAGCCGCGTTCGCCTGCGCATCACGCAGCGCGTCCTGGAACAGCGGCAGAGACGGGCGGTTCTTGTCGAACGGGTCCCGCGCGATCACGTTGATCCGGGCCAGCAGAGCATCCGCACGCTTCTGCTCAGCAGCCGCCACACGCGGCCTCGGCAACTGCACCGTCACCACCCCCGCACCGCAAGAGCACGACGACGAGCAGCCGGCACAGTGGGCAGCGGCGGAAGAGCGGGCGTCGACTCCAAGGCACGACGGATATAGGTCGCCGCGTCATGAGCCAGACGGTCAGCCTCCGACAGGCCAGGCTGCGTCGCAGTAGGACGGGACTCAGAGAATCCGGTGGTGCTGGACATCACGCCACCTCCTTCGACACCTCGGCGGGTGCCGTCGACTTCAGGACAGACTCGGGGATTCGGAGGGCGCCCGTCGCGCCGTCTCCAGGCCTGTAGGGCTGGCCGTTGCGGTAGGCCGGGAGGAATCCCTGGTGGATCCAGCGGTAGACAGTCGCGGGATGCACTCGGAAGTGCGTCGCGACTTCTCGAACTCGCAGCATGGCGCCTCCGATCGAGTGCTTCGCGTCTGACCAGGACTATAAAACCTCTCCTCATAAGGTAGCAAGCCTCGCGAGGTGAATTTGGCCAAGGAGGAGTAGGCAACTGTATGTATCAAGGGCATAGGGTGGGAGGTCGGAAGGGGTATCGCCAGCAGGAGGGGAGGCTCAAGCGATGGCCGATATGCACCGCCCATCGGACACGCTCGCCTATGTCCAGCCGCGCAGCGGCGGACAGGCTGACGCCTGGACCGAGGAATCGGCGCAACGTGGGGGCCAGCGACTCACCGATGTCGCCGAGGTCGACCCGCCCAGGGAGGTAGCCGCCGCTTTGCAGCTCCCCCCTGGCGCGAAGGCGGTCGTGCGGCGCCGCACGATCCTGCTCGACGACGATGCCATCGAACTCGCCGACTCGTATTACCCAACATCAGTCGCTCGTGGCACTGCTCTCGCCCAGAAGCGGAAGATCAAGGGGGGCGCCCCGACCCTCCTGGCGGAGCTCGGCTACCGAGTGCGCCACGTGTCCGAAGATCTTGAACTCCGAGAGGCGGACGAGTTCGAACGCGAAGCCCTTGCGCTACCCCAGGGGGCGAACGTCCTTGCCCTGCTCCGGGCAACGCGCGCCGAGGACGGGAGCGCGTTCGAAGCGCAGCTGATGGTCATGAAGGCGCCTCGCCGCCTCCACTACGAGATCGAGGTCGACTGAATGCCCCAGCCACACAAGGACAAGCGACCGCTCGCCGAGCGGATCGCTGCCGAGATCAGAAAACAGATCATGTCGGGCGACTGGCAGCCTGGCCGCAAGGTTCCAACGAACGAAGAACTGCGCACCCAGTACGAGACGTCGAACGTCACGATCCAGCGCGCCCTCCAGATCCTTAAGGACGAGAAGCTCCTTGAGGGCCAGACAGGTGTCGGTGTCTTCGTGCGGAGCCAGCCGGCACAGACGATCATCCCCGCCCACTACACCACCCCGGCTGAGAGCGGTCAGCGCTACCGCTGGCTGACCGAAGCCACGAAGCGGCAACAGCGGGGAAAGTACAAGATGCTCGACGTCAGCGAGGTCGCACCGCCCATGGAGGTGGCCCGGGCCCTCCAGCTCGAAGACGAGGGAACCGCCATGCTGCGGTCGCGCGTCGGCTTCCTTGATGACCAGCCAGCTGAACTGGTGCACTCGTACTACCCGATCGAACTGGCACGGGGTACGCGCCTGGCGGATAGGCGCCTGATCCCTGGAGGGTCGCCAGCCTTGCTGCTTGAGATGGGGTACCCGACTCGATCGCAGGATGACGTCGTCTCGTCCCGGCCAGCGACGACAGAGGAGTACGAAGCTCTGGAGATCCCTCGCGACGTGCAGGTGCTTGAGATCTTCCGCATCGTCTACAGCGACAACGACAAGCCGATCGAGGTCACGCTGCTGACGAAGCCTGCACATCGGTTCAAGATGGGCTACCACATCGAGATCGCCTGACTAACGCTCAGCCCTTCGCCCCCGGCCGGCCGGGGGCTTTTGCGTATGCCCGCATGGGGCTTGATACAGAGGCGAATAAGCTCTACGGTCAGACGTGCGGGAGTGACCGACGCCACACGCTCAGTTGGGAGCGCCATGCCCGGATCGACCGAGCACACCGCGCTCCACCGCCTCTACGACGCCGACGGCCAACTGCTGCACGTCGACATATCCCGGGGCATGGCCGTCGGCGCGCGACAGGGGCGCGTTCAACACCGAACACCTTCCTCCGCACAGGCCGCTTCTGCGGCAGACTGGCCACGCCAGACGCCATGACCCTTTTGACCCTATAAATGCAGGAGGTAGTCGCGATGGCACAGCCCGTCGAACCTTTCGATGGCGACCAGCCGCTGTTCCCGATGCCGCCGATCACGGAAGCCGCACTGAGAGTGGCAGTGAGGCGCCTCAATCTCATCGAGGCCGCCCGCTTCGAGCGCGAGTTCCACGAGGCGTGGCAGGAAGCGGTGCAGACCGACTCGACCGTGCCTATGCGGACGTTCCTGCGGAAGTGGGCGGAGTTCGTTGCGCTGCACCGCTACCCAGCCCGGTCGGCGCGCCTCCGTGAACTGGAGCGCGCCTTCCAGAACGCCGACACCGACGCAGAGATCCGCAAGGCCGGAGAAGAGATCGCGCGCCTGCTGGCGGCCGCCGGAGCTGAGGTCACCGAGTGACCGACTGGGACTGGGACTACTTACCCACCACAGAGGAAGTCGTCCGCGGGTTATCCCCGACTCTGCGGCAGGAGGTGGAGCGGTTCGGACAACGGCTCGCCGACGCCGCCAGCGTCCTCTACCTCGGTGATCCGCTGGTTGAGGACTCGGGGGTCTCGGGAGTGCAGTACTTCACCGAGGGCCCGTGGCTGATCGGCTACGTAGAGCACCGCCGACGACGCACCGTCTACATCGTCCGTGTCGTGAACCCCGAAGCGGACAGTGCCTGAGTAGCAGTACGGCCGGGGTGTTCGAGCACCCCGGCCGCGAGAACCAGCGGGCTCGCATCCCGCTGATCGGTGACCCTGCATCTCGTCAAAGAAGGGGATCGTCATGACTGTACCAACCGTGCCTGCGTCCGTCCCAGGTCTCGTGACGGCCTACCGTCCGGTCCGTGGACGGTTCACAGTGCCGTTGGTCGACGGCGGTCTGCACGTGGAGTCGTGTCCGGCTGGCTGCGTGACCGACCACGCCGAGGATGCGCGGGGCGCCTTCCTCGAGGACCTGATCCACCACTTGGGTGGGGAGGTGTCGATGTCCATCGGGGTCGAGGACGGCGTCGATGGCATGGTGCAGCTGCCGGTACTGCGCGCGCAGGTGCAGGTCGACCCTTACTCCTCCGAGGCGCGGACGCGTGTCCCGCATGTGGTCCTGGAGCCGTCGGCCGGCGAGGTGGTGACGGGGCTGAGTCCGGTGGAGCTGGCGGCGGTGGTGGCTCGGGTGCGTGCGCACTGCGACCGGCTGGAGCGGCTTGGCCGCCGGCTGGAGGCCGCGCGGGCGGCCTGGGAGTGCCGACGGTGAAGGAGACCGCGCAGGCCGACTCCGTCCAGTAGCGCCAGCACCCGAGGGAAGAACTCATGGGGATCCGTCTGATTGTCGAGGTCATGGACCACTGGCAGGACGCCGGCCTGACCGTGGGCGAGCGGGACGACCTGCTCGTCCTCGCCGAGAACGCGAACGACCAGACCCGGACGACGTGGGGTTCGGTGCACGCGCCGTACATCCTGCGGCGGGCGAACAAGGGGGCGGCGGGCTGGAAGAACGCGATCGGCAAGCTGGCGAGGAAGGGTCTGCTGGCTCAGCAGACGCCCGGCCGTGTCGGGCAAGTCGCGGTGTACCGGCTGGTGTCGTTGTGCCGGGAGGCGCCGCACGACGGATTCCAGGGGAGCTGTACGCGTTCGGAGAGGGTCACCTCCCAGGTGACCCACCGCCTGGAAGAGGGTCACTTCTCGGGTGACCCTCTTGAGGACAAGGGTCACCTCCTGGATGACCCTCAGGGTCACTCCACAGGTGACCCTCTTGGGCGGGAGGGTCACCTGACAGGTGACGAGAGGGTCACCTGGGAGGTGACCCCTACCCCTCTTTACCCCTCTTCTAATACCCCCTCTACTACCCCCTCCTCCTCCGTGGCCGAGGTCGGTGCTTTGGCCATAGCTGGCAGGGGGGTTGAGGAGGGCGACAGAGGAAATCTCTCTTCAGTCGCTCGAGCCGAGCCGCTCGTCGACGCGCTGGACTACCGGGGCCGACCGCCAGGGCGCAGCCAGCGGGACAAGCTGATCGCACGGGTGGCCGCGGCCCTGGGCGCCGGGTGGGCGGAGGGCGACCTGAAGACCTACCTGGATCTCGGTACTGCGGCGGTGCGGTCGGCGGTGGCGGTGTACCTGCACCGGCTGGCCGAGGGGGAGTTGCCCGACGCGACTGCCTGGAGCGCACGCCAGAGCCCGGTACTGGCCGGGACGGACTCCACGGTCGCTGGATGGCTCGCGCTCGCTGCTGACGGCCTTCCAGAGTCCCGGGGTGCAGCGCCGGGTGGGCATCGGCCGTACAGCAACAGCGTGTGGTGGGAGCCGGCCTCGCCGGAGGAGGCGACGCGGGTGCCGCACTGCGGTGACCTGGAGTGCGACGAGGTGACGAGGCTGCGCGAGGACCGTGATCACCGTGGGCTGCCGGTGCTGAGCCTGTGTCCCCGGTGCCATCCGTCGATGCAGCTGTGACGGTGCCGGGCGGGTGTCCGCCCGGCGATGAAGGGGCTGTCGCGACTCGACGGCGGCCCGCCATGAACGGCCGGACGGTCGTCCGGTCTCAACCTGAGGGAGGATTCATGTTCGCTGTTGGTACGCACGTCAGGATCCTGAGCGTTGATCATCTGCCTTACCGTCGGGCGCCGAGGCTCGTCGGCCGGGAGGCAGTGGTGACGGATCACGTGGACGACATGTACGAGGTCGCGGTGCTCCACGCCGGTCGGGTCACGACGATCGTGCGGTGGATGTTCAACGCCGAGGACTTGCAGGCTGCTTGAGGATCAGAGCCCGATGGCCGCGGCTGGCACCCCGGGCTGATGTCAGTGGGTGGGGAGTCCGGCGGTGGCGGTTGTGGCGCCAGATGACGGTGAAGATCGCGGGTAGTTGGGTGGGGCAGGGCTCGTGTGCGCAGACGGATTTGTGGGCGATGCGGCAGGTCGTGAACCGCGAGGGCAGTGCTGTCTTCCAGTTGATGACGCGACCGTCCCCACCGACGACCCATCGCAGTCCCGGTGGTACCTCGGCGACGGGGAGCTCGATGCGGGGTTCGAGGAGGACGTAGCGGTCGTAGCCGGTCTGTCGCCGGTCCTGCTCCTGGCCACACGTGCGGCAGATCGGTGGTGCGTCTGGCGCCGGCGCGAGTGCGCCCTCCTGGAGCGCTTGTTCGTCGTCGGCGATGTGCATCTCGTCGCTGAAGCAGCGGTCGCAGAGCGGTCCGTAGGGCTGGCCGCGGTCGGTGACGCTGCCGCCGATGGTCGGGCATTCCCGGCAGATGTGCGGTTCGTAAATGGCCCCCATTGTGCGGATATTGCTGCCGTCGAGCAGTTCCGGCGAGGTAGTGCTCGGCCGTTTGTGCTGGTGGCGAGTGGTGCCGGTGGGTTGGCGAGCGGCGGCCGGGTTGTCGTTGGTCCCACGGCTGTACAGGCGGGGTGGCCGTGGCGGCTGTCTTGCCTCTCGAGTTCCCGTCTGCTGCACGGCAGCGGTCGGGGTTTCTGTCAAGGGCTGTTCACCGGGAAGGGGGGTTTATGGGCTGTTTCGTCGTAGGTGGTTCGGCCGGGGTGCATCATCGCGTGCGCTGGTGAGGCCTCGAGGTGAGGAGTGTGGTTATGCCTTTGGCTAGGGGTGCGCGGGTTATGTGTGAGGCAGTGCGGTGCACTGGCTGCCATGAACGCATGATGGTGCGCGAGGTTCACATGGATACGGGCGGGACCGTGTTGCGCTATGACCAATGGGAGTGCGATTGCGGTCACCGTCGCGCAAGCACAGAGGAAGTGCGATATGGCTCGGGAACAAGTCGAGGGTATGTCGTGCCCTAATTCGGGCTGTGGGGGAACGATGACGCGCACGGTGCTGATGGAGGACGACGGCACGGTGCTGAGTGAGAGCATGTGGGTGTGCTCAAGCTGTGGATACTCGCAGTAGAGGCTCACGGTGATGCGGGGCGGCCGGCGTGTGTCGGCCGCCCCGTTTCCTTGTGCGGTTCACATGACCGCTCGCATTACGAGGGCCGTACCGCGCAGACTTCCTGCTTCAGGTAGTTGTCATCATTCTGGCTCGTGATCACGATGTTGCCCTGGACACTCTTCACTCGGGCAAGTGGGACAGGAACCGTTGAATCCACCATCCCTTGGGCGGAGTTCGCGCTGACGTCCACGTCACTCTGCTTGGCCGTGAACCAGTCGCTTCCCCCGTTGTCGGCTGCAGTCCTTGCCCCGTTGCCGAGCAATTCCGTCACGGAGTGGCTTCTGCCGTCGGCACCAGTCACGGCCAGCTGGAAGGTAACGCTGTAAGGGTTACTGTCTGTTGGGGGATACGGTCGGCCGGAGTCGTCCAGCACCAGGGCACTGTACGTTGATGCACTTGGACTCTTCTGAGCGTCCGTGTACTGGATGATGCAGTTGGTGAGCCCATGCTGGGCACCGTGGGCCAACGGCTCAGGCTTGACGCCGCCGCTGCGTCTTTGTTGCGGAGGCGAGGGGGAAGCCGAGCGGGGAGCTGGCGTGGGCCGCGGCGACGAGGTGACGCGCGCGCTCGGGCTAGCAGACGCCTTGGCGTCGGCCGGCGCCTGCTTCGGAGGTCCGATGATGGCGCCGAAGACTGCCAGCGCGGCGATGCCGAGAACGAGAGCGCCACCGCACCCAAGACACCCCTTCTTCCGGGCGGACATGCCCGACGTCGGTACTGCTGGCTGCGACTGCTGGCCCCAACTGGGCGTGGCCATACGGCCCACCTGCCTCCCATACGACGCCAATGCCCCCACCAACGACACTGGGCCGACTGAGTGACGGCGGGTCCTCAGGAAGTTGAGGTCACCCCCTGCCCTTACCAGCAGCTGTGAAAGGGCCTGGCCGCCTTCTACGCGTTCCCCGCCTGCCCCGAGGACGGCGGCCTATTGTGAGGCATTGCAGTTCTCCTGTGCACACTGGTGTCAGAACTCCTACTGCTGCCGAGGAGCCCACTGTGCAGGACCCTGCCGACGATACGTACACCTGGCCCACCTGTACCGTCTGCCACTGCGATCTGTGGAATGCCGAACTCGACCGCGTTGCCTGCCGCCGCTGCCAGCAGCGCACCGACCACAACCTTGAGGCTCTCGCCGGCGAAGGGGGCCTGTACCGGGCTCTCTCACGTGCTCTCGCGCCGGGTGCCAGCAGAGGCGAGGCGCGGGTTTCCGGCGGCTGCCGTACTGCTGCGCCCCTGCCGCTCCGTCTCGAACCCCTCAGCCTGGCCGCCCGCGGGGGAGTCGTCACTGTGCTGCAGGACTGGCTCGCCGACTGGCACGAACACCTCGGCTGGCATCACCCCCGCTGGGAAGGGGACTTGCCGCAGCAACTCGACCAGGTCGTCAAGGCGTTGAGGAACAACCTCGAATGGGCCGCCTCCGCGCATCCGGCGTTCGGGGATTTCTCAACGGAGGTCGCCCGGCTGGTGGGGACGTGTCATCACCAGGTCTCGGGGGAGCGGCCGGAACGGCGGATAGCCGTCACCTGTCCCTGTGGCGGAACGCTGCGCATCACCATCTCCACGCCCGGCGCCCGGTGTGTTGGGTGCGGTGCCCAGTACACGCGTGGTGAAGCGCTGGAACTTCCCCTTGCGCCCCGGGGGATGGCGGCGTAGAGCCGCTGCCCCTTCAGCGGCATTGCCTGTGACGGCTGGGCTTGGGCAGTTGCTTGCACGGGTGATCGGAATATGTCACAGTGCCCCCATCGCACCACAACTGTGTCTGCAGACTTCTTCAGCCCTCGGCTTCCGCCGGGGGTTTTGTGTTGTCAGGGGTGGACCGTGCGCCTCACTGAACTCCATGTCGATGACCTCGTTTTCGCCCACGAGGCCGAAGCGGCCACCGGTGTACCTCAGGCTGTGATCCGCCAGTGGGCGTCACGCGGAAAGATTCATCGCTTCTCTGGAGAGCACCGCCTCACCGGACATGGACACGAGTACAAGACCATGTACGCGCTCCCGGAGATCCAGGAACGAGCCGCCTCCTACCGGCCCACCCCGCAGCGGGGCCAACGGGCCGCATGAACTCCTCGCGGGACGGTCGAGCCCCCGGCGGCAGCTCCCGCCCGCGAGGAACCCACGCCTGCCAATGGTGAGGGCAGGCACGGGACGCCACGGCTCCAGACCCCCGTCGTCGCGTGCGTCCCCGTCCGCCCGGCCGCCTCGAAACGGCCGGGCGGACGCTCTCCACTCCGCCAGCCTCCAGACGTGCACGAGGCGCGGTGACCATGCTCACGGCAGGAGGACCCATGTCCGTGCTCGTTGACAAGCTTCATGCGTTCCTGGGCCGGTTCACCGCGGTCGGCAAGAAGGACGTCGAGGACGTGGTGGCGGCGGTGACCGACCATCTCGTGCCTCTTCTCGCGGAGGCGCGCACGGAGTTGGTCGCCGACATCAGCCAAATCGTCACCGAGGTCAAGGCCGACGAAGCCAAGATCGCTGCCGAAGTTGCCAGGCTCCTGGGCCACACGCAGACGCCGCCCGCCCCGCCGGCCCAGGACTGAGCGTGTTCACGCACCTGTGCTATCTGACCGCCACGGTGATCTGGGCGATCGCCGCCCTCACACCGGCTGCCCCCGGCGGCCCGGGCCTTGATCGCGCCCGCATGGCATGCACCGGTCTCGCCGTCTACGGCATACCCGCCATCGCCCACAACGGATAACCACCCACGGGAGGCAGACATGACCATCCCGCCTCCCCAGCCCGCACCGACGCCATCCCCGGGACCCGTCTGCGGCGCCTGCCGCGAACGGCCGGTCGTGCACTGGCAGCGGCGTCTGACGCCCGCCGAACTGGCCGCGCACCTCACGGCCGAGCAGGACCGCCGCGACCGTGCACTGCAACTGGCGGACCCGCAGCAGCCGGCCCCGGATTTCGGGCCCCTGCCGCAGGAAACCGACCTCACCACCCTGGCCTTCGCGTGCGCCGCGCACGCCATCAGCCTCGACGCCGCCGCACTGATCCACCAGGCCCGGTGCACCGCCCCCAACACCGCACACCTCCCCGGATGCGACTGCACACCCGAACCCCTACCGTCGCCGGACCGGCAGACCGAGCAGCAGACTGCCCTGCAACTGCCGCCCGGCTGGGGCACCGGGGGCGAGTGATGCCCGGCCGCCAGCCGCCGCCCGACCGGCAGTGCACCGCCACCTGCCCCCCGCGCGGCAACAAGCCGGAACGACGCTGCCCGCAGTGGGCCCGCCCGGGCAGCGACACCTGTGTGGCGCACGCCGGGGACCTACAGAAAATCGGCAGCCCGCCCCCTGAGCGGCAGTGCACAGCACACCGCAGGAACGGCGATCGCTGCCCGAACTGGGCCCTGAAGAACCTGCCCGTATGCCGCTACCACGGCGGCAGCAACAAGCGCTCCCAGGCCGCAGCCGAGAAACGCCGCGCGGAGGCAGCCGTGGAAGCCCAAGCCCGCAAAGCCCTCGCCACCCTGGGCGCCGACCCCGTCGACAACCCCCTGGTTGCCCTGTCCCAGCTCGCCGGCGAAGTCCTCGCCTTCAAGAACGCGCTGGCCCAGCGGGTCAACGCGCTGGAAGAGATCCGCTACCAGGGCGGGGCAGGCGAGCAGGTCCGCGCCGAAGTCGTGCTGTACGAGCGGGCCATGGACCGGGCAGGCAACATCCTCGGCACCATCGCCCGCCTCAACATCGACGAACGCCTCGCCGCGATCTCGGAGAAGCAAGCCGAGACGGTCATCAAAGCCATCGACGCCGCCCTGGCGCACGCCGGCGTCACAGGACCGGCAGCGAGCGAAGCCCGGCAAGTGGCCGCCCGAAGGCTTCGCGCCGTCTCCTGACCGGAGGTGAGCACGTGGATGCTCTCCTTCGCGCGGCGGAACTCCTGGAAACGCCCCCGCCAGATGTCTTCGCGGATCTCGGCTACGTGCCGACCCCGAAGCAGCAGGAGTGTCGGCGCTCACGTAATTGGCCCGTGG